>JAJFJB010000060.1 GCA_021774435.1 Alphaproteobacteria bacterium | reverse complement strand
TCATTCTCGGCGGTGGTCCCAATCGGATCGGACAGGGAATCGAATTCGATTACTGTTGTGTGCATGCGGTATTCGCACTGGCGGAAGCCGGTTACGAAACCATCATGGTCAACTGCAATCCCGAAACCGTCTCAACCGATTATGATACATCGGACCGGCTGTATTTCGAACCGCTGACCACCGAAGACGTCCTGTCACTTCTACGTACCGAGCAGGAGAAGGGAACCCTGCACGGCGTTATCGTCCAATTCGGTGGACAAACGCCGCTCAAGCTCGCCGCGGGATTGGCGGATGCCGGTATTCCAATACTGGGCACGGCGCCCGATGCCATTGATTTGGCTGAGGACCGTGAACGTTTCCAGCACCTGTTAGAGGATCTTGGCCTGCGCCAGCCGCCCAACGGAATCGCCTTTTCCGTTGCACAGGCGGAAGCCATCGCCGAACGTGTCGGTTACCCCGTGCTGATCCGTCCCTCCTACGTTTTGGGCGGACGGGCCATGGAACGCGTCCACGACGTACACGCGTTACAGCGCTATATGGCGACAGCGGTACAAGTCTCCGGAAGTCACCCGGTCCTGATCGACCGATTCCTGCGCGATGCAATCGAAATCGACGTCGACGCGATCTGCGACGGGGCTGTCGTGCATGTCGCTGGAATCATGGAGCATATCGAGGAAGCCGGAATTCACTCGGGCGATAGTGCCTGCTCACTGCCACCCTATTCGCTGTCCGACGATATTATCGCGGAAATCCGGCGTCAGACGGAAGCGTTGGCTTTTGGACTCGGCGTCGTCGGGCTTATGAACGTGCAATATGCCATCAAGGATGGCGATGTCTACATCATCGAAGTGAACCCGCGTGCCAGCCGGACCGTTCCTTTCGTCGCCAAAGCAACGGGCGTGCCGATCGCGAAAATCGCCGCCCGCGTCATGGCCGGCGAAAAACTGGTGGACTTTGAGCTGGATGGGGGCGTCGTCGGCCACCATGTCGCGGTCAAGGAAGCCGTCTTCCCCTTCGCACGGTTTCCCGGCGTCGATGTCATGCTGGGTCCGGAAATGAAATCGACAGGCGAGGTCATGGGGCTCGACCGGGATTTTGCCCGCGCCTTTGCGAAAGCCCAATTGGGCAGCGGTGTCGTCCTGCCCCATGAGGGAACGGTCTTCATATCGGTGCGTGACGAGGACAAAGAGGCAATGGAACCGCTTGCACACGAACTCACTACGATGGGCTTCGAGATCGTTGCAACCGGCGGCACGGCGCGGTTCCTCTCCGCGCGAGGGCTCGACGTCCGACAAGTCAACAAAGTGCTGGAAGGACCGCCGCATATCGTCGACGCCATGATCGACGGCGACATCGACTTAATTTTCAACACCACCGAAGGCCGCAAGGCGGTGGAAGACAGCTTCAGCCTGCGCCGGACGGCGTTGATGCGCTCGATTCCGTACTATACGACAGTTTCCGGTGCCCGTGCCGCAACGCGCGCGATTCAAGCATTAAAGTCCGATTCCCTTGATGTTGCGCCCTTGCAATCCTATTTTAAGAGCGCCTTCTAGTTTTTGGGTTGTTTTACCGGTTTTAACTGTTTCCTAACATATTGACGCAATACCGAATCGGACGGACGATACGCCGGTTAACGTTCCCGTGACGCAATATTCGTTTGCAGAACATTGAGTGAGTGCGATGGAAAAAGCTCCCATGACAACAGGTGGTTACGAAGACCTGAAGTCTGAACTCCAATCTTTGAAATCAAATGACCGTCCCGCGGTCATCAAGGCGATTGCCGAGGCCCGAGAACATGGCGATCTGTCGGAGAACGCCGAGTATCACGCGGCGCGCGACCGGCAGAGCTTCATTGAAGGACGGATTGCGGAAATCGAGGACAAGATCAGCCGCGCAGACGTCATCGACGTCGCGAAACTGAGCGGCAAGAAAGTCCAGTTCGGGGCAACCGTGACCATTGCAGATGAAGAAACCGACGAAGAGACGACCTACCAAATCGTCGGGGAACATGAAGCGGACGTCGCGGTCGGAAAACTTTCGATTGCGGCACCGATCGCACGCGCGCTGATCGGGAAATCCGTTGGCGAGTCCGTCGAGGTCGTCACGCCTCGCGGTCAAAAAGACTACGAAATCGTCAAGGTAAAGTTCAAGTAAACCGGCCCGCGGTGCCCAACCACCGCGCGTTGGAACCCGTTCTAGTCGCGATTCTGCTATGCTTGGCCGTCCGCATCAATCGGCACGCCGTATTTCTGTTTCGATAATCGAATTGCGAGTGCCGATTTTACATGGCTGACATTCGGCGCTGCTGTCAATTGCGATGTTAGGAACCTGTTATAGGTATCCCAATCATGCGCGACGATCTTAAGCAGGAAATCCGTCTCGCCAGCCAACATATGACATTCTCTGACCTCAGGCCAATCTGCGACAAGCGTTTCAAAGGCGACGAGATCTGATTCGGCCTGGCTTGTCAGACCGACTTGCGCGAACACCATGACACCATATCCAAGAAGCTCGGGATCAACGTCCGCGTGATAACCGCGAATAAACCCCGCTTCTTCCAACGCCCGTACACGGCGTAAACAAGGTGGTGCGGAAATTCCTGCGCGGCGCGCCAGTTCTACATTCGTGATCCTGCCATCGTCTTGCAGGTCGCGTAAAATTCTGCGATCGATCCGGTCGAGCTTTACGCGGCGCATGGGGACTCCCTATCGGGTTTAGCGAGTAATAATATTACAACGTTGCGGAAACCGCGCAAGTGCGTCGCGCGCGGCTTGCCCCATTTAACGGCAATCGCCATAGTCCGAAGCCCTTTAATAACGTTCCGCGCGCAGCTCATGTCCGACAAAACCGCTTGGGTCTTGACCGAAGGTATGGCTGGCATGGTCACGCAAGCCGTCGGGCTTGCGGAAGCCGTCGGTCTACCCTTCGAAAAAAAGACACTTTCACTGCGCGCGCCATGGCGGTGGCTACCACCAAGATTTTGGCCCGCCGGTGTCGTGGGCCTTGATGCGGCGAGCGATCCCCTGTCACCGCCATGGCCAGATCTTGTCATTTCTTGCGGCCGAAAATCGATTGGCCCGGCACTCGCGGTCAAGAAACACCGCGGTGGCCGCTGTTTCGCGGTTCACATACAAGATCCACACGTCAGGCTAAATGCGTTTGATTTGATCGTTGCTGCGACTCATGACAGGTCGCGTGGAGACAACGTTATTGTCACACGCGGTGCTCTGCACCGCGTTACAAAGTCTCGGCTTGAGGCTGCAGGGTTAGAATATGCGAAAGCACTTTCCGATCTACCACGACCGCTTACAACCGTCCTTCTTGGCGGTCCCAACCGGGTCTACCGCATGACACCCGCCATCATCACCGACCTCGCGGCACGGCTTGCGGACTACGCAGAGGCGACGAAAGGCACGCTGCTGGTCACACCGTCTCGCCGAACGGGCTCAGAGAATGTCGCGGCGCTGCGCGCGGGCTTGCAGGGCGCCAATGCAATCGTATGGGACGGCTCAGAAGACAACCCCTATTTCGGTTACCTTGCGATGGCGGACCAAATCATCGTTACGTGCGATTCGGTCAGCATGGTGTCAGAAGCCTGTGCGACGGGAAAGCCCGTCTACGTTTTCGACCTGCCGGGCGGCAGCAAAAAATTCAGCCTATTCCACGATGCGCTGCGCGACACAGGGATTACCCGTAAATTCACCGGTAAGCGCGAAGAATGGCGGTATGAGCCATTCGACGATACCGCAAGCGTCGCGGCAGAGATCCACAAGCGCATGGCAGCCGCGACGTAGCGCCACACCATGCCGGCAGCATCGCGATTGCCAAGAATCCGGCGAATCCCTATACCTTTCCCGAACGGCATAGCAATGCCGACAAACAGATCGGCCGCGCCACCAGGTGCGCGCGCCAGGTGGGGTTATGGCTCTCGACATAGACACTTTCAGTAACGTGTCTGGCGGCTACAGCTTTTTTAAGGCTGTTGGGCATCCACTTGCGGCACCAAAGGTGCACGCGCTATTCGACCGGCTCACGCCACCGATTGCAATATACGACCCTGCAGGATATGCGACGGCCTTCGCGGCACTGCACGACATGACCCAATTGACCCGTGCCGGCATATTTGTCCAAGACATCGAACGGCTCGGCACTAAGGTCCTTGGCCACACAACGAAGCTGGTTACGGCGCTACGCGACAGCGGCGCCCAAAGCGTTCTCGTACTCGCGTTCGATGCGGAACGGCTGATTTCTCACGTTCGGCATCTGGTTCCCGACAACATAGAAATCGTCAGTCTCGACGCTGTGCGCCTCGACGATACGATGCTTACCAATCCGCGCCGCTATCTGGATCCGATCAACTTTGCGACCAATTTCGCGTTCTTCCGCGATACCGACGGACATCATACCCGTTTGGTCACAGCGAATTACTGGGCAGGATACGGTGCCAAGGATACACGAATTTGGCTTCGCTTGTTAGACGCGAACGGGGAATCCATCGCGGACTGGACCGAAGAACTTCCAGCAACCACGAGCGCGGTTTCATTCGATAGTCAGGAAATTCGATCGCGCTTCGATCTTCCTGAATTTGTGGGACAGCTTTTCCTGCATGTTATTAATGGCGCGGGTCACGACGTCGTAAAATATGCCCTCGATACTTATGGCGATACTGAATCGGTACTGTCCTGCACCCATGACGCCAACGCTTGGCCAGCGGATTTGTACGCCGGGTTGCCGGCACCGGGTGACGGCGAGAAAGTGGTCCTTTGGGTTCAGAACAGCCATCCGTGCCCGATTCCTGCGGGCGCGATATCGCTTAACCCGATGGGAGAGGACACCGCCGCGACGCTGGACCGTGAAATTCCAGCATTCGGCTCACATGCTCTTGACGTCGCACAATTATTGCCGAGTTTGCGCTGGCCGGGACAGATCGAAATTCACGCCGGCAAGCATTTCGTTCGACCACGCTACGAAGTCACGTCGCGCACCGGCCGTCTGCGCATATCCCATCCGAATGTTCAGCGCACCGATCTTAAGCCAGACCACGCCATTTCAGAAATTGGCAACTTACTGGGCAAAGGATATCTGTTGCCTGCCCCCATTTTGCCGATAGCTCGGTTCCGGACCGAACTCCTGCCAACACCGATGTCAACGGCGCAAGAGACCCTGCCCGTCGCCGCCATTATCTATGACTGTGATGGGCGTATGGTCGGACAGCACAAGTTCGGTAACTTGCCCCGTCATCATCGTACCGCACTGGAAATCGATACCGTGCTGAACGACGTGCCTAATACCGCCCTGCCCAACGGCTATGGCCATGTCGAACTTTTGTACGATTTTGAACGCGGCGGCAGCGCGGATGGCTGGCTTCATGGCCTGTTCCGGTATGAAGACCGAAACTCGGGTCACGCCGCCGATACGAGCTTCGGCGCGCATATATTCAACACAGTCTTGACTTATCACAATGAACCGCAATCATATTCTGGACCTGCGCCGGGCCTGAGTACGCGTCTATTTTTGCGCCTTGGAAGATCACCGCTGGATACACAATGCCATCTCATCTATCCGGCGTCGCTGCCATGGCACGCGCATTCAGATACCAGCCTGCTGCTATTCAACGCGGACGGCACCGAAATCGCTGACCGTAAGGTAGAAATTCCTTGTGGAGGCTCCATATATTGGTGTTACAGTGACATGTTCGATAAGGCTGAACGGCAGGCAGCGGGCGATGATGCCTATGTCGTTATCCGGGACCAAACTTGCCGCCTTTTCGGCTATCATGGGCTCCTACAAGGCACGTCGAGCTTCAGTCTGGACCATATGTTCGGATTCTGAGGTCGAATAAAATTAAGACAGAATACGCGACCTACTCTTGATTAGGCTCTATATTGGCGTGCTATGGACTGGGACAGACTACGCATATTTCACGACGTTGCCGACGCGGGCAGTTTTACCCATGCGGGCGCAACGCTGAATCTGAGCCAGTCCGCGGTCAGCCGCCAGATCAGCGCCCTGGAAGACAGCCTGAGCGTGAAGCTGTTCCACCGGCATGCGCGTGGGCTGATCCTCACCGAACAAGGCGAATTGCTCTATCAGACGGTCAAGGACGTGTTCCACAAACTAGCGATCGTCGAATCGCAGTTGAGCGAAACGCGGGAAAGCCCTTCTGGGCCGCTAAAAGTGACGACGACGGTATCGTTCGGCTCGACCTGGCTGACGCCGCGGATCAAAGAATTCATCGAGATGTATCCGGAGGTGGATTTCAGCCTGATATTGACCGACACGGAGCTCGACCTGGGGATGCGGCAGGCGGATATCGGGATCCGTCTGACACCACCGCGGCAACCCGACCTCATCCAACGCCATCTGCTGGCCCTGAGCACTCATATTTACGGTTCACGACAATACCTCGATGCGCACGGCGTCCCGAAATCCGCGAAGGATTTGAACAAGCATAATCTTATCGTCTACGGCCACGACGTCCCACCACCGGTGCCAACGGTCAACTGGCTGCTTGATGTTGGCGCGGATTCCGCCGAACCGCGGCGCCCAACACTTCGTGTCAATAACATCTACGGCATTTACCGCGCCGTCCGCAGCGGATTGGGACTGGCCAGTCTACCGGACTATATGATCCCGGATGACGTGAATCTGGTAAAGGTGTTACCAAACCTCGCCGGACCGTCCATTCAAGCCTATTTCGTCTACCCGGAAGAGTTGCGGCACTCAAAGCGGATCGGGGTATTTCGAGACTTTCTCCTACAAAAAGTAGCAGAATCAAAACAGTAGCGGATTTTCTGGAACAAATCTTGGTTATGCAAAAACCGCATGGCTGAATTGTTAAAATCCCAATAGCGCATCATCGCCCGAATGCTTATTTATTAATCACCTCGTTGTTGCGATGCAACAACACACGCTTCTGCTTCCAAGCCTTGAGCTTGGTTTCAAGAATCGCAAGATTCTTCGTCTCCCAGACGTGAAGCCTCCCTGTTCAAACTGGCCGGAACCCTTTGGTTCCGGCCATTTTTTCTTACATCAACTCAACGTCTGAATCGTTTTCGCATCGATCATATCGAAATCGATTTGCGCGCCGAGGCCCGGTCCCATCATCGCGTGAACAAAACCTTCCGAATCGACGGTGATATCCTCCACCAAACCGTATTTCTGCGCGCCGTCGGGCAGCAGCACCTCAAAGAACTCGCAATTTGTGATCGCCAGCGACACATGCAGGTTGGCGACATTGTTCAGTGAATTGCCGCCATGGTGGATCTCGAAGTTCATACCGAACGCTTCGGCAAGGTGTGCGGCTTTGATACAGGCCGTGATACCCCCCTTCACCGCAACGTCGCCCCGCAGATAATCCGTCGCCTGCTGCATGATCCAGGGTGCGTAGCCAAGGAACCCGCCCGGCGAATATTCCGTCGCCAAGATTGGTATGCTGAGCAAATTGCGGAGTTTGACGTAGTTGTACAAATCCTGCTCCGCGAGCGGATCTTCATACCAGTAATAGCCCAGCGCTTCGATCGCGCGACCGACGCGCATGGCTTCAGGAAAGTCATACGCCCAAGTCGAATCGAGCATGAGCGTGTAATCGTCGCCCACCGCCTTGCGGACCGCCCGGCACACCTCGATATCCGTTTTCCATTGCGTCGGCGGGTGGATTTTGTACGCGGCCCAGCCCGCGGCCTGAAATTCCAGTGCCTGCTCGACATAGGATTCGACGTTCGAAAGCGTCGGCGAGCTGGCATATGCCGGCAACCGGACCCGGGCGCTTCCGAGAAGCTGGTGAATCGGCAAGCCCGCAATCTTGCCACCGATGTCCCATAACGCGATATCCATGGCACCGATCGCCCGCAAAGTCGTCGCCCGCGACCGTTTGTGCATTTCCTGGTTCAGGCGTTCCCGGTCAAGCGGGTCCTGTCCCATCAAAAGCGGCTTCAAATGATCTACCAAAGAGTGCGCGTCGAGATGCCCTCCCCGGCTGGAAGCACCGAGAAACGCATGCCCCTCCACGCCATCGTCCGTCCGGATCGTTAGCAACCCGAGCTGGCTCTGCCCTGAAAATTTACCCGTATGCTGCCCATACTGTGTTGCCGGGATGCCATCCCAGGCAAACAGGGTTAGAGTGATGTCATCGATTTTCATGCTTCTCTCTCCGTGCATACGATGTTTGGCCGCGCGTCGCATGGGACACTCGCCACGAACCTGCGCTTGCAATGCTGTCAGCAAATCACAATCGGTTGCCAAGGTCCAACTGACGAAGTCTGCATGTCATGATTGGCAAACACATGAGCAATCCGGCGATTGTCCCTGTGGTCCGACACTGGTATATGAGGCGTCGCGGGCCCGTAGTTCAGTTGGTTAGAACGAACCGCTCATAACGGTTATGTCGCAGGTTCGAGTCCTGCCGGGCCCACCACTGCACGTTCCTGACAAAATTTTCGACACAATAGAGCTGCCTAGGCCCGAAGCCCGAGCGAACAAATAAGCCGGATCGGCATCGAAATTTCGCCGAATCGGAAAAAAACATCCTGGAATATCCTGGATGGCATCACAATGACGGGATCGGCAGCTTAGGGCTGGGCTTTTTTCGTCAAAAATTATAAAAGGCGGGGATTTTTCTGCCGGGAGGCGTGTCTTTTGACTACCATGATCGAACTCGATCATCTGACAAAGCGCTTTGGCGCGCTCGTCGCCGTCGACGATATTTCGATGTCCGTCGCCCGCGGTGAAGTACTGGGCTTCCTCGGCCCGAATGGCGCCGGCAAATCAACGACGATGAAAATCGTCGCGGGGTTTCTGGAACCGACATCGGGCAGTGCCATGGTCTGCGGCCACAATGTCGTTGCGGAACCCGTCGCGGTGAAGAAACGCATCGGCTATCTGCCGGAAGGGGCACCGACCTATGGCGATATGACCCCGACATCCTATCTGGGCTTCATTGCGGAAATACGCGGTTTCGATGGTGCGGAAAAGCGCCGCCGTGTCGATGCCGCCGTGGAGAAGCTGGGCCTGGAAAGGGTACTGCGGCAACCAATCGAAACGCTCTCCAAGGGCTACAAACGGCGCGTCGGGTTTGCGCAAGCAATCCTACACGACCCGGAAGTCCTGATCATGGACGAACCCACGGACGGGCTCGACCCCAATCAGAAACGCCAGGTCCGGACCTTGATCCGCGATATGGCGGCGGAAAAAGCGATCGTGATTTCAACCCACATCCTGGAAGAGGTCGATGCGGTCTGTAATCGCGTCGTCATGATCGCCGGCGGACGGCTGCTGGCCGATGGCACGCCGGAATCGTTGCGTGCCCGCGCGCGTGACCACAATGCACTGCTTGTTCGCGTCGCGCGCCATCAAATCGAAGCCGCACGCCAAAAGATTACATCCCTCGACGGTATGGCGGCGGTCGAGACCGTGACGCGGCGCGACGGCGTGATATTGCTGCGCGTTCCGCCCGGCGCGCAAACCCGCACCGCGGCGATCTTTGCCGCGCTCGGTGGCGAAAACATTGAAATCGAGGAGTTGGTCAACGAAGTCGGTGTGCTGGACGACGTGTTCTACGATATCACCGCGCATATTGCGCATCGGGAGAATCCCTATGCGTAACATTTGGATTATCGTCAAACGAGAGATCGGCAGCTATTTCGCGACCCCGCTAGCCTACGTGTTCATTGTCATCTTCCTCGCCCTGAGTGGCGCCCTGGCCTTTTTTATTGGGCGGTTCATGTCGCGCGAACAGGCGGATCTCATTCCTTTCTTCGATTACCACCCCTGGCTTTATCTGCTGTTGATACCGGCAATTGCGATGCGGCTCTGGGCGGA
>JAJFJB010000059.1 GCA_021774435.1 Alphaproteobacteria bacterium | reverse complement strand
GGCATGGTCACAATGCCCAAACGTCCGGGTGTAGGCTTTACTTTCAACATGGATGCCGTGGAGCAGTATCGCATCGGTTGATCGCCTGCTTAATGTGATACCTAAGACTATGACTGATAATAATAGCCAGCCATTCAGGCTTTTTTACCATCCAGCGAGCAGCGCCTCCATGCGTGTCACGCTGTATCTTCGTTGCCGTGGTATCTCGTCAACGCAGGTCGAGCTTGTCAGCACAGGGTTGGAAACAGACCATCGCGGTATATTGGTCTTCACCATGCCGGAAGGCGATCCGGAAACCGAGAAAGCCGGTACCACGGACCTGACGGCCTTTAATCCAGAAGGCCGTATTCCGATCCTATTGCTGCCCGATGGTCGGAAGATGACACAGTCCGGACCGATCGTAGATTATATAGAAGACAGTTTGCCAAGCGGGACGGGCAGGGCGATGTTGCCTAAGGATCCATGGTTGCGTGCGGAAACGCGCCGGCTGATGTGGATTGTTGCGGCCGATACACAGCCGTATCAGAACATACCCTTTATCATTCAGGCGATGGGAGAGTGGGGCATGGTCAAAGCGGATCCCACGCAACATCCGCTTCGGCTGCATTTCATACGCCGCGAATTTGGCGCGATGGAAAACATCATGAAGATATGCGCGGGCAGGTTTGCCGTGGGTAATGACATCACCATGGCCGACTGTTTTTTAGTCCCGCAAATCCGCAACGCGCTGCTGGCCGGAATAGATATCTCAGCAGAGTTCCCGATAATGTCACGTGTTTGGCAAAAACTTATCACCGTGCCGGAAGTGCAGTCAGTATTGGAGGCCGCCGGCGGCATTGTGCAGCCCTTTGCCTTCGACGCAGAGAAGTTCGAAGTCTATGCCAAAACATCAACCTTGGAGTCGGATTAGCCGACCTCTGCTTGATGTGGCGGCGACGAAAAACAGCTTCTTGGGCGCTGTGCTGCAACTAATTACCAAATGGGCCGCTGGCTTATTCCAGCGGCCCATTTAATCGTTTGTGCGGAAAGTGGAAATACTTCCTCAGCGCCGGAATTTCCTAGGATTAAGCCGTCGCTGTCGATCCTGTGCTGTAATAGGTCCCTTTGCCCTGCTGCGGCAGAATTCCCTGGCCCTTGTGGACGATAACGCCAGGCGCCGAGGGACGCTCATCTTCCCGCAGCCAAAGCCGTAATAAGAGGCGTTTTTGTGCGGGATCCGGTGAATCTTCGAACGCGGTGCGGGTGTGTAGAACACAGCAGTTGTTCGTAAAACTTGCCTCTCCGGGTTCAATGGTAAGATTGAGCCGAAATTCATCCTCGTTCGCCATGGCTTCGAAGGTATCGAGCGCTTCGACTTCCAGGTCACTAAGCGAGGCGTGCCCTTCGTCAACAGCGAGATCGATATAGCCCCGAATGCAAATGACGTTCGGCACCCCTTCGGTAACCGAGAAGGTTGGAATACGTTCGGGGGTGACGATCGGCTCGCCGGGAGGCTGTTCACCGAAACGATGGTGATGAAAACCGTTATATAGAGGTGCGAGCAGTTCCGGTTTCGTGCGCAGCATTTCATTGTGCACGGCTAGCGCACTCGCATACCCGCTTGTACCGCCTTCCATGGCCTTGCGAATGCAGAGCATGCCGATATGGTCGCACCGATCCGTGTGCAGTTTCAGTTCCCGGCTACTGCGGTAGGCGCGCTCGTTGCGATCTTTATTGCCGACATTCACGACATCGCCGATCAGTTCGCCATTAGCACTTTGGGACACGGGGCGTCCGATATGGGTGCCAAGTCCGAGAAACAGGACACGTGAATCATCCTCATTCATTCGGTCGACGGGAAAACCGCGAAGCATTAACAATCCACGGCCATGAACTACTTCTTGGCGCCAAGCCTGGACATCCTCTTGCAATGCGGTGAGTGGGAAACTCTTCGGACTCAAACCGGCGTGATTGCCACCGGATTTTCGATACGCCGCTGTTTCCGCTTCAAGAGCATCGATTTGGCGCGCGGTCAGATCAATTGCGAAATCGTCCTTGGAACGAAAATCGGTTGCTTTCCAGGCGGCTGGGTGGTCAAACGGTTTGAATTCTGTGTTGGCCATTGAATTTCTATCGCTCTGTTTGGACAGGCGTCGATATTAATCCGACTGGCCCTGCCGCAGCAATACAACCAGCATATAGGCCGATTTACCGCGACGCACGGTTTCTGCCTTGAATGGCAATTGCGACACCGCCAAGAATGAGAATGCCGGCCATGACCAGCCGAATGGTCAACGTCTCGCCAAGAAACAGAACGCCGCCGACTGCGGCGATTGCCGGGACGGTTAGCTGCACCGTCGCGGCCGTCGAGGCGACAAGGCCGGGAAGGGCGGCGTACCAGATCGAATATCCAATACCCGAAGCGATGGCACCGGACGCGACCGCAAGCAAAATGCCTTCCACGTCGCTATGCAGACTTGGCCAGAGGGCTATCGCAAGTAGAACCATAAACGGCGCGGCCCGGACAAAATTGTTCGCCGTTGCTGCCATTGGATTGGTCTCGCTTCGGCCTAGGAGCGAGTAAATGCCCCACGCGATCCCGGATACCGCCATCAAGGTTGCTCCTTGAATGGGGGGTGCGCTCAACCCTGGTGACAAGAGGTAAACAAGACCGCCCATGGCGATGGCCATTCCCGCCCATTCAATTGCGCTTGGACGATCACCGCGCCAAAGCCCGACACCGATCATAGTGGCCTGGACCAAGGCAAATAGAATCAAGGCGCCTGCACCGGCATCCAAAGTGATATAAGCATAAGAAAATGTCACGGCGTATGTGAACAACGCTGCGGCGGAGTGCCAGCTACCGTCGCGAAAATATGAGCGTTGCCGTTTGTTCGCCTGCACATGCATCAGGAACGCCAGTATAATTGCGCCCGAGAGGAGACGAACCGTTGTGAATCCGATCGGGTCGATATGATCGTCGCCGAGCGCTTGCCGACAGAGTACTGAATTCGCAGCAAATGCCATCATCGTGATGGCCGTTAGGATAAGCGTTTTCGTGGAAGTTTGGCGCAATCTAGCATTCCGGTAGACGACTTATTGCGCAGCACGATGCCCTGATTCGTCGCGCCGGCCTAATCTCAAGGTTGCGCCTCATGGCACGGAACTCGTTTAACAAGGCGGACGACGTATTAGCGGGGCGTGAGCAATAGACGCCTGAGCGGCCGACAAGGCGGGACCCGTTGTATTAAATATTCTGAAAGAAATGGGCGACAAACCTAATTCTTGGAGACGGGGCAGATTAACCGCCATCGGTTTCCGCCGTGACATTGCCCCCGTTTAATGGGGCATCGGCCCTTAACTGCCAATGATTTTGCTCCGAGCGACGTGAAGAATTTCATTTTCTAATTCGCGCGCGAATTCGGTTGTTACATCGGTTGATGTTTACCTTCGGTGAAATGATACAGTGGTTGCCGGAATGAAAATTTCGTTTGTACTCATAATATTTGATCCTGTTGGTTTGACGATCACCCTGTTAACGTCAACCCCCAATGCAAGCGAACAAACGCCAAAAACGTATTCTCGCGACCTGTTGCGGCGCCCATGCGATACAGGACGGACTGGGGGCGGCGCTCTACGTGTTGCTACCAGTTTTGGCGCAGACATTCAGTCTGAACTACACCCAAATTGGGTTGTTGAAAGCAATCAACAGTGGCGCAATGGCGTTGCTGGAAGTTTCGTCCGGTCTCATTTCGGAACGACTGGGCGAAAGG
>JAJFJB010000058.1 GCA_021774435.1 Alphaproteobacteria bacterium | reverse complement strand
ATCCACAGAATCAGGGCCATTCGTACCGAGATCGACAATCTGATACCCCTGCTCTTTCAACTGATCCAGCAGCATTCCTTTTAACTCGAACCCCGCGTGATCCGAAGCGATGCCGACAGATGCCGATACACTCTTATTGGTTGTCATGCCGCAAATTCCCACGTCGGTACACGACGGATTGACCCTTTTCCCTCAAATCCATGGATTACCATATGTCGCATGTGCACGCCAGCTTTCACACTATTTGTGGTCATGCCGGGTGCTCGGAAGGCACGGCTCAACAGCCTGAGTATTCGGCGCTTATAGAGCAAGCGAAAACAATGTAACAGCACAAGCGGCGTTAATAAATTCGGCCTGGACCCACACGATATTGTTATAGCAACAAATTATAATTCTATATATAGTACAAAATAAATTTTAAATACAGACCTAATAACTATTTAAACATTAACGCATATTTCGAATATTAACTCTATCTTCGTCTTTAATTGACATTGTTTGTATGCTGTGCCTATTTTAATTCCTCGACCAGTGATTGATTAACGGGTGGTTTCAATGGCTGACAAGTCAAATATTGGTAAAATTAACAGTGAAATCTCGCAAGGCGACGTATTGCGGATGACAACCGAAGTCGTTTCCGCATATGTCGGTAATAATTCGTTGCCGCCGGCAAAAATTCCGGAGATTATTAATTCCGTTTTTGGAACATTACGGACCTTGGACAACGGCCATCACGATTCCGCCGAAAGACCGAAACCCGCCGTGCCTATCCGCAAATCGGTAACACCTGATTTTATCGTATGTCTTGAAGACGGTAAGAAGTTGAAGATGCTGAAGCGTCATTTGCGCACGAATTACAGCATGACGCCGGAAGAGTATCGGGCCAAATGGGGCTTGAATTCGGACTATCCGATGGTCGCGCCGAATTATTCCGCACAGCGGTCTAACTTCGCGAAACGGATTGGATTGGGCAGAGGCCGTACGGGCATTCCGACAAGCTGATACCGTCGGCATATCGCCATCCAGTACCGACACGACACTCTCACAGTGAAGTGACAGCGTCCGATATAAATCAAATGATATAAACCCTGTATCGGCCTAAAGACCTGATCGAGAAATTCGAACGATTGAATTTCTCGTGAATCAGCACGCAAACTATTGGAATAACACTGATTCAGATCCTAAATTTCGTCGCAAACAATGCGACGAGCTTAAGAATCTTTACGCTGGAGCCTGATCGACGCAGGAGGCGCGCATGCCGCGTTCAGACCGAAGAACCCGCCGCGAAATTCTGAGATTGTCGTTGGGTGCCGGCGCTCTGGCAGCGAGTTTCAATCCGACGCGGGCGGCATGGTTGCCGCCGACACCCGCGCAACCGGCAGGCCCCTTTTACGCCGCGTTCAAACCGCTCTCCATAGACAATGATCTGCTTTTTCTCCCCGGCCGAACGCAACGTGCCGAAGGCGAAATGCTGCATATCTCGGGACGCGTGCGGGACCAGTCCGGAAAGGCGATTGAAGGCGCGCGGGTCGAGATCTGGCAAGCCAACCGCTTTGGCCGTTACAATCATCCGCGACATGACAATTCTATTTTGAAACTCGATCCGAACTTTCAAGGGTTTGGCCACGACAATTCCGATCAACAGGGCACCTATAGGTTCCGCACAATAAAACCGGGCGCTTACCCGGACTCACCGAATTGGTTGCGACCGCCGCATATCCATTTTGCGGTTTTCCCACCGGGTGGTGCCCCCTGGACGACACAGCTCTACTTCGCCAACGAACCGCTGAACAAAACCGATTTTCTGCTCCAAGGGCTGCCTACCGACGCCGACCGCGCCCGCGTTACAATGGCGCTGCAACCGCCTGCTCCCGACCTGGAACCTGACTCCAGGATGGGCGTCTTTGATATTGTTCTTGGTACACCGGGAGTGCGGCAGGAGAAAATATAGGTTTCGGGGTTCGACCCGCCTTCACAGTCGTTTATGGTTACGGTCTTGACCAAGAGGGAGGTTACGACGTGACCGGGACGTTTCAGCGCATCGATGCACAGACCTTAAAAGGATTTTTCCACGACGGAGCCGAAGTTGCGCTCCTGGATGCGCGAGAGGAGGTTCCGTTCGATGGACGGCATCTTTTGATGGCCTCCTGTGTCCCAATTGGCCGCTTGGAACTTCTGGTCGATGCGTTGGTACCACGCCGAAACACCCGGGTGGTGTGGTGCGATGACGGCGGACGACTCGCAGAACGCGCGGCCGAGCGCATGGCCTCCTTTGGCTACAGCAATCTCTATGTTCTGGACGGCGGCTTAAAATCGTGGGAAGCGACAGGTTATTCGATCTATAGCGGCGTCCACGTCCCCAGCAAAGCGTTTGCCGAAGTCGTCGAACATGAGGCCGGAACGCCTTGGGTATCCGCGGAAGAACTACAAGCGATGATTGAAGCAAAAGCCGATATCGCGATTTACGATACGCGTACTTACGAGGAATATCACGAGAACAGCATCCCAGGTGCGATTAGCGTTCCCGGCGCTGAACTCGTTTACCGTTTCACAGATCTTACGCCGTCACCGGATACGACCGTCATCGTCAATTGTGGAGGCCGCACCCGCAGTATCATCGGCGCCCAAGCGTTAATTAACGCAGGATTCCCCAACAAAATCGTCTCGCTACAAAACGGGACAC
>JAJFJB010000057.1 GCA_021774435.1 Alphaproteobacteria bacterium | reverse complement strand
CTCCAGGGAATCGGCATAATCTTGGTCACCGATGGCGTCCGCTTTCCGCAGAGTATCCCGCATGCCATCACTGAGTTTGTCCGGGCTATTCTTAAACTCGCGCGCCAAATGCCGGCGCATTTCGTAATGATGGATGACTCTATGATGATCGATGATATTGCCCAACGAATCCGGCAGTGCGAGACTTTCAAGCTGCGTCCCCAAAACCTGTCGCAACTCCTCGAAACCCGCCCGCGCATCATCCGCCAACCGGTCATCGAACGGCAAATCGAACCATAGAAAGCTCGGTTCCACGGGCGCTTCTTCTTTACAGCCATCGCTGAGTTTCGGCTTGGCCCGGGCATAGGTCGCGTCGTCCGCCCCGTCGTACCCGGTCATAGCGTCTATCAAGAGCGCAACATCTTCCAATGACCGGCCGAAACCACCGATCTGATCCAAGCTCTTTGAAGTTTGTAAGACGCCGGCGCGCGAGATCATACCTTGGGTTGGTTTCAAGCCAAAAACGCCACAGAATGCGGCAGGACGGATAACCGACCCCGCGGTCTGACTGCCGACCGCCAAGGGCACCTGCCCTGCCGCGACGGCTGCCGCGGACCCGGATGAGGAGCCGCCTGGTGTGTGCGCGGGATTATGCGGGTTGGTCGTGTTACCCGGTGTCATGAAGGCAAATTCCGTACTCACAGTCTTGCCCATGATGACCGCGCCGGCCTCACGCAGCTTGCCGACAACAGTCGAATCCTGATCCGGCTGGTGTCCCTCATGGATCCTTGAGCCATAGCCGGTCGGCATATCGGCTGTGTCGAGGATATCCTTGATACCGACCGGAATCCCATGCAGTGGGCCCAAGGGCCGACCGGCGCGCCGCAGACCGTCCAGCGCCCTAGCTTGCGCAAGCGCATTCGCCTCGTCCAAATGCTTCCAGGCGTGAACGACACTCTCCGTCGCGTCGATCTGGGTTAGGCAATCCTTTACCAGGTCTTCGGACGATATTTCCCCAGCCCGAATTTTCGGCGCCAATTCCGTGGCAGTTTGCAAGTGATACGACATACTGCGGGCCTAAGGCACGTATTTGCCAAACAGAACGTCCGGCAGCCACAGGGCCAAACCCTGGAACTGATACATCAGCACCATGCAGAATATCACAATCGCAAGGTAGGGC
This sequence comes from Alphaproteobacteria bacterium, assembly GCA_021774435.1. Lineage (GTDB taxonomy): Bacteria > Pseudomonadota > Alphaproteobacteria > UBA8366. The sequence continues at coordinate 3,155 of JAJFJB010000057.1, read as the reverse complement.
ATGATGCCCCGGAAGATTTGCACCAGCTCGATCTGCGACTTCAGCACGCCTTTCAGGTAATAAGCCGACATGGCCATCGGCGGCGTCAGGAACGAGGTTTGCAAGTTCAGCGCCACCAGCATCGCAAAGAAATACGGGTTCACGCCAAACGTATCCAGCATGGGCAGGAAGATCGGCACGAAAATGATCAGGATTTCCGACCATTCCAGGGGCCAGCCCAACAGGAAGATGATGACTTGCGCCAGGATCAAGAACTGCCATGGGGCGAGATCGAACGACACGATCCAGGCCTCGATCACCGAATGGCCGCCGAGATAGGAAAACACCGATGCAAACGTCCATGATCCGACGAACAGCCAGCACACCATTGCGGTCGCTTTGGCGCAGAGGAATACCGATTCCTTCATCTTGTCCCAGGTCAGGGAGCGGTAGAGGGCCGCAAGCACGACGGCACCCAGCGCGCCCATGGCCGCCGCCTCCGCCGGCGTCGCGAGACCGCCCAGGATCGAGCCCAGCACGAGCATGATCAAGACCGTCAACGGCACGAAGGATGTGAGCAGATTCATGTAGATTTCACGCTTCGGCGGAACGTCTTCATCCCTCGGCATCGGCGCGAGCTCGGGGCTTATTTTCGCTCGAATGATGACGTAAACGATATAGAAACCCGCCAGCATGAAGCCCGGTATCACCGCTGCCGCATAGAGGCGCAGGGGTGACAGTTCCGCGATCGCCGCATAGACGATCAGCATGATCGAAGGCGGGATCAGAATTCCGAGCGTGCCGCCGGCACAGATCACACCCGCTGCAAATCTCTTGTCGTAATTCGCCGCCGCCATGGCCGGAAACGCCAACAGGCCCATCAGGGTTACGACCGCACCGACGATACCGCTCGCCGTGGAAAACACCGCGCACGTGATCAGGGCCGCAACCGCCATCGATCCCGGCAAATTGCGCGCCGCCTGGCGCAAGGATGTAAAAAGGCGGAGAACGATATTGGCACGCTCAACCACATAGCCCATGAACAGGAAGAGCGGGATGGCGACCAGCGTGTCGTTCTCCATCACCGAATAGGTGTTCTGGTTCAGCAGGTAGAAGATTTGATTGTCGAACAGATCGCCGAAAATTTCGATGCGGTCGCCGTCGTAATAGGCGTAGTAACCAAAGGCAACGCCCATCGCCAACAAGGTGAAGGCGATGGGGAAGCCCAGCATCACCAGGACGATGAACAACGACAGCATGAAGATGGCAACTTCAGGATTTGTCATCCTCTCGGTGCCTCCTTCGAGCTGGCCTGAAGTTCTTCCGCCAGCAAATTCTCGGTTTCCTTCACATCCTCATGACGCTCTGTCCATGCGCCGGTCCGCATGGCGATAATGCAGCGCAGGCATTCCGAAATTCCCTGGATGATGAGCAGCCCACCCGCCACCGGGATCAATGTCTTGAAGAAATAAATCTGGATACGGGCCGGGCTATTCCAGCTGACTTCCTTAAACCGCCAGGAGTCAGAGGCAATCTCGGCGCCATACCAGAACAGAGCCAGCATGCCGGGGAAGAAAAACAAAATGTACAAAATAAAATCGATCCGCGCCTGCCAGCGTACGGGAAGCAATCGATAGACGACGTCAGCGCGGACATGGCCATCCTGCGCCAAGGCATACGGCCCGGCCATCAGGAACAGCGCGCCATACATCTGCACCATCATGTCGAACACCCAGACCGTGGGAGCATTCAGGACATAGCGCACGAACACTTCATAGGAGACCGACAGGGTCAGTATGACGATGCACCAGGCGAACGCGCGTCCGACCCAGGTATTAAGGCTTTCGATCGCATGAATGCTGGACAGCATCAATCGTCTCCGGCTAGGAAAAATTCGCAGGATCAGAACAGGGATGGCCCGATGACCATCCCTGTTCCCGATTTGACCGGAGAAACCCGATCAAAGGATTGAAGCTTCCGGCTTAACCGAAGTGATGCTTGTACGCCAAAGCGTAATCCGGCTGGTTCAGAAGCAGATAATCCATCACCTTCTTGGCGTATTCCTTTTGCGACTTGATGACCTTGGCAAAGAACGGATCTTCCGCGGAAATCTGGTCGACAATGACATCCCAGGCCTTGAGCTGATCCTGCATGACGGAATCAGGCGTACGATAAACGTTCACGCCGCTTTTTTCCTTCAGGCTGATCAGGTCGTCGGCATAACGCAGTGTATTGTGCCAATAGAAGTTCGAATTCTCAGCTTCTGACGCATAACGCAGGATGGCTTGATGCTCCTGCGGCAGACGGTCGAACGTCTTCTTGTTGAAGGTGATCTCGAACGCCTCTTGCGACTGATGGAAGGACGCAAGATGGTAGTGCTTCGAGACGTCCTGCATGCCAAAATCCTTATCCGAGGTCGGATTGTTGAATTCGGCCGCATCGATCAAACCGGATTTCATCGCCGGCTGAATTTCACCGCCCGGCAACTGCACGACGGACATGCCCATCTCCTGCAGAACGTTGGCGGCAAGACCGACCGTCCGGTATTTGAGGCCCTTCATCTGCGAGGAATCCTTGATTTCCTCCTTGAACCAACCCAACGGCTGTGCCGGCATCGGGCTGTTGAAGAAGCTGACCAGGTTAAGACCCAGGCTACCCATCAATTCATTGAAGAGATCCATGCCACCGCCGTAATGGATCCAGCCCAGCAGCTCCTGCGCCGACCAGCCGAAGCATGGCCCCGTGCCGAAAAGCGATGCCGCCTTGGATTTAGAATACCAATAGGCCGGAACGTAGTGCGCACCATCCAGCACGCCGCGGTGCACGGCATCCTGCATTTGCGAGGTTTTGACGACTGAATTGACCGACAACAGATCGATTTTCAGGTCCTTGCCCGCCATGGCATGAACTCGGTCGACGTAACTCTTGGCGTTTTCGAGGAAAATACCGCCGCCCCAGGCAGCCTGTACTTTCAGAACCTTGGTCTTGGCGAGTGCGATATTCGGCGCGGCAATCGTGCCTGCTACGGCCGCGGTGCCGGCTATTCCGGCGCCTTTCAGAAATTTTCGACGCGTGGATGTCTTTTTAGACATGGTTTCCTCCTAAATTTTGAATTTTTTGAGTTCTTTATGTTGTTTTTTACGCGATCCTACTCGGTGGGAACGCAAATATTTGAG
>JAJFJB010000056.1 GCA_021774435.1 Alphaproteobacteria bacterium | reverse complement strand
GCAATTCGGCACGCCCAACTACGCGGCGCATGGCGGTTTCTGTTCCGTCAACATGGCCGCCGCCGGTCTCTACACGATGGGCAGCGCCTTCTGGGAGTTCAGCGAGCCCGACTGGGAGCACACCCGCTACTTCATGATGTTCGGCGTCGCGGAAGACCATGACAGCAATCCGATCAAGATCGGCCTCGGCAAGCTGAAGGGCCGTGGCGCCAAGTTCGTGTCGGTCAATCCGGTGAAGACCGGCTATTCGGCCATCGCCGACGAATGGGTCGGCGTGACGCCGGGCACCGACGGGCTGTTCGTCCTGGCGCTGGTGCATGAGCTGTTACGTGCCGGAACAGTCGATATCGAGTATCTGGCGCGCTACACCAATGCGCCCTGGCTGGTGATCGACGCACCGGGGACCGCCGAGGACGGGTTGTTCGCCCGCGATGCGGACGGGCAGGTATTGTGTTGGGACCGCGAGAAGGAGCGGGCGGTTGCCGCGACGGTGGGCGACCCGGCGCCGGCGTTGAAGGGCGTCTACATCCTGCCTGACGGGAGGTCGGCGAGACCGGTCTTTCAGGTCCTGGCCGAACGCTATCTCGACGAGTCCTATGGTGCCGACGCGGTGGCCGAGCGGATCGGGATTCCGGCGGCGGCGATCCGGCGCATCGCGGCGGAAATTGCCGAGGCGGCCTTCGCCCATGAAGTCGTCATCGACGAGCCCTGGACCGACTGGACCGGCCGCCGGCACGACCGAATCATCGGCCGCCCGGTCAGCATGCATGCGATGCGCGGGATTTCGGCCCATTCGAACGGATTCCATACCTGCCGGGCGATCCATCTGTTGCAGATCCTGCTCGGCAGCATCGACCGGCCCGGGGGCATGCGCTACAAGCCGCCCTATCCGAAATCGCTTGCCTCGCTGCCGAAACCGTCCGGCCGCGCCGAACAGGTGACGCCGAACCAGCCGCTTGGCGGCCCTCATCTGGGTTTCCCGCAAGCGCCGGAAGATCTGCTGGTCGACGAAGACGGCGCGCCGCAACGGATCGACAAGGCGTTTTCCTGGGAAGCACCCTTCGCCACGCATGGCATGATGCATATGGTCATCAGCAATGCCTGGGCCGGCGATCCCTATCCGATCGAAACGCTGTTCATGTATATGGCCAACATGGCGTGGAACTCCTCCATGAATACGGCGGAAACAATGCGGATGCTGACCGACACGAACCCGGACACCGGCGAGTACAAGATCCCGCGCATCATCTATTCCGACGCCTTCTATTCCGAGATGGTCGCCTACGCGGATCTGATCCTGCCGGATACGACCTATCTGGAGCGTTGGGACTGCATCTCGCTACTCGACCGCCCGATCTCGGATGCCGATGGCTGGGCCGATGCGATTCGTCAGCCGGTCATGAAACCGGACCGCGATGTGCGGCCTTTCCAGGACGTACTGCTCGATCTCGGCGCGCGGCTCGGGCTGGCCGGGATGGTCGATGAAGAGGGTCATCCGCGATATCCCGGCGGCTACAGCGATTACATCACCAATCACGAACGCCGGCCGGGGATCGGTATGCTGTCGGGCTGGCGCGGTGCTGATGGGACGGATGCCGGCAAAGGCGAGCCCAACCCGGACCAACTGAAACGCTATACCGAGAACCAATGTTTTCATCGCGGAGAACTGCCGGTTTCGCAGCGCTACTTCCGCAATGTGAACCGGGACTATCTCGCTTTCGCCAAGGAAATGGGCTTCGTCGTCGACGAAGAGCCGATCATTTGCCAGCTTTATAGCGAGGAAATACAGCGCTTCCGACTGTCAGCGCGCGGTCATGGCGCGGTGCAGCCTCCGGAGCGCGAACGCGAACGCATTGAGACCTATTTCGATCCTCTGCCAATCTGGTATCCGCCCTTCGAGGATGAGGGCGCGGACGATTTTCCGATGCATGCGGTGACGCAGCGGCCGATGGCGATGTACCATTCCTGGGGCTCACAGAATGCCTGGTTGCGGCAAATTCATGGCACCAACCGCCTTTACGTGCCGGCGGCCCAGGCGGAAGCCATCGATGTCGAGGATGATGGCTGGGTCTGGCTGAGTAGCCGGAACGGTAAGATAAAGGCGCAGGTCCGGCTGATGCAGGGCGTGAATGCCGACACCGTGTGGTCCTGGAATGCGATCGGCAAGCGCGCGGGAGCCTGGAACCTCGCGCCCGACGCGCCGGAAGCCAAGACAGGGTTCTTGATGAACCATTTGATCGACGAATTGCTGCCCGCGCGGGACGGTGGATACCGCTATTCCAACTCCGACCCGGTGACGGGCCAGGCCGCCTGGTACGATCTGCGGGTGCGGATGGAAAAGGCGGAGCCGGATGAGGCGGCGGAGAGCGCGCCGCAATTCGAGCCGCTCGCCACACCGCCCGACACCGAGACGCGGCCGGACGTGCTGCGCTATGGCGCGGGGTTCCGGAAATGACCAGCCTGCCCGTCCAGCCGACGCCGAAACGGCTTGGCCTCGTCATCGATCTCGACATCTGCGTCGGCTGTCACGCCTGTGCGGTGAATTGCAAGGAATGGAACACCGGCGGCTATCACGCGCCGCTGACGGACACGAAGCCCTATGAAGCGGATGCGAGCGGGGTTTGGTTCAACCGCATCCACACGTTCGAGGTCGGTGTCGGTGCGGACTCCCGTGTCGTGCATTTTCCGAAATCCTGCCTGCATTGCGATGACGCGCCCTGCGTGACCGTGTGCCCGACGGGGGCCTCCTACAAAAGATCCGACGACGGTATCGTGCTGGTCGACGAGAGCATGTGCATCGGTTGCAAGCTCTGCTCCTGGGCCTGCCCCTACGGCGCGCGGGAATATGACGGCGATGCCGGTGTTATGAAAAAATGCACGCTATGCATTGATCGTATATATAATAACAACCTTGAGGAAGTTGCGCGGGTGCCGGCCTGCGTCTCCACCTGCCCGGCTTCTGCCCGGCATTTCGGCGATTTCGCCGATCCTGAGTCTGAGGTGTCGAAATTGACGGCTGAGCGGGGCGGATTCGACCTGATGCCGGAGCAGGACTGCGCGCCGACGAATAAATATCTGCCGCCGCGTCCCCGAAAAGATAATGCCGAAAGTTCGCCGGCACCCATCGCATTGCCCAAGGCCGAAGGCGGGTTCCTCGCCTGGGTCGACGATTTGTTGTCACGGTAAGTCGCCATGCATCCTGCTTATTCCGTAATCTTCTTCACGACGGCGACCGGTGCCGGGTATGGGTTGCTGGCGCTGCTCGGTGTCATGGCCGCGTTTGGCGGATTGCCTCTGGAGCGTAGTTTTGCGCTAGGCAGCCTTGGTGTTGCCTTCGTTTTGATCATTGGCGGTCTCCTTAGTTCCACCTTCCACCTCGGGCATCCGGAACGGGCATGGCGCGCGCTGACACAATGGCGTTCTTCCTGGCTCAGCCGCGAAGGGATATTGGCGATCGTCACTTTCGGCCCGACGGGACTGTTCGCTCTGGGCTGGATTTTTTTTGGAGACACGGGCGGCATCTTCGCGGTGGCGGGTCTGCTGGGTGCAATTGCGTGCGGCTTGACGGTTTACACGACGTCGATGATCTACGCTTCGTTGCGAACTGTCCGCGCCTGGTGCGACCGATGGGTGACGCCGGGATATTTGGTGCTGTCTCTCGCGACCGGAGCTTTGCTGGGTAGCGCGTTGTCACATGTCTTTGACGTCACGTTGCATCTCGACCTGGTTGCGTTGATCGGATTGACCATGGCGCTCGTCGTCAAGGCCGGGTACTGGCGTTCCATTGATGGCAGCAGTGGCGAGAGTACACCCGAGACGGCAACGGGGCTCGGGCACCTTGGCAAGGTCCGGTTGCTCGATCCGCCGCATACCGGCACGAATTATTTGATGTCGGAAATGGGTTTTCAGGTCGCGCGAAAGCATGCGGTGAAGCTTCGCCGGGTTGCCGCGGTATTGGGCATTTTATTGCCCTTTGCTCTAACGGTTTTGGCTGTTTTCACGACGGGAATTTTGGCCACGATAGCAGCGGCCCTGGCTTTACTCTCCGGTGCGGTTGGTGTTTTGGTCGAGCGGTGGCTGTTCTTCGCGGAAGCGAAGCATGTGGTCACGCTGTATTACGGCGCGACCGAAGCCTAGAGCACATCTACATTGAACGGAACCAGCTTTGATTCTATTCAATGCTGTGAAGGTGCTCTATTTTCAATAAGATCGATCAGATTCACACGATTGTTGGATCGCGAAAGCGATTCCAACTAATCGTGATCTGATCTAGGCTATAGCGCGCCTCGAACGATTCCGTCCGGCGAGCAGCCAGAACGCGATCGACATATTGACCAGGTTCCATGCGATACCGTTCAGGAACGCGACTTCATACGAGCCTGTGAGGTCGTAAATTTCGCCCGACATCCAGCCCCCAATAGCCATGCCGACGATGGTGGTCATCAAAACCAAGCTGACTCGCGATCCGGCTTCGCGGGCTGGAAAATATTCGCGCACGATTAGGGCATAGCTCGGCACGATGCCGCCTTGCGCCAATCCGAAGAAGGCGGACACGATATAGAGCGATGTCAGGCCGTCGAAGGGGATATAGAACAGCAAGGCGAGGCATTGCAGCCCGGAACCGAGCAATAGCGTACCGACGCCACCGATCCGATCCGCGATCACGCCTGAAACAAGCCGGCTGATAATGCCGAACCCGAGCATCAAGGAGAGCATTTCCGCGCCGCGCGCGACGCCGTATCCCAGATCGCCGCAATAGGCCACGATATGGACCTGCGGCATCGCCATGGCGATGCAGCAGGCGAGCCCGGCGACGATCAATATTGCCTGAAGTTTCGACGGCGAGATATTGATCTTGGTCAGCATGTGCCGGCCGCTGGCCCGAATCTCTGTCTCATCAACGTCTCGGCGTTTGCCCAGTGAGATCGCGAGCGGCAGCATTGTTAACACGCAGAATACGCCGATCCCGACATGTGCCATGCGCCAGCCCCATGTTTCGATGGCAAATTGCAGGATCGGCGGCCAAATCGTGCCGGCGAGGTAGTTACCGCTGGCGACTATCGCGACCGCGACGCCGCGGCGTCGCACGAACCAGTGCGTGACATCGGCGACGAGGGGACCGAAGGTGGAAGAGCTGCCGAGCATGCCGATCAAAACAGCTTGCGCCAGAATGAATTGCCACATCGATTGCGCACCGGCTGCCGCGATATAGCCGACGCCAAGCGATATTGCCCCGAAAACGATAGGCAGGCGGATGCCGAAGCGGTCCGTCAACCGTCCCATCAGGACACCACCGATTGCGAAGCCGATCATTGTTGCGGTATAGGGAATCGATGCGCCGCCCCGGTCGACACCGAATTCGGCTTCGATCGCGGGTAATGCGACCACGACGGACCACAGACCGATACCGCCGATCGTGCTCAGGCCGAGCGCCGTCAGGAGACGGCGCCAAGCATAGCGGCTATCCGGCTGCTCGCCGGCTGGCTGCGTGTCGACGGAAGACATGCTCGATTACCTTTTCGCGAAGGACCCTCTGCGAGGGTGACAGAATACCGATTTCGCGGTCCGGGTCACGCGAGGATGTGTATCGATCAACAGCCATGCGTGTGATGCATAGATGGCGGCGGAATGGGGTAAGTTTGCGCATTGCCAAACCGGCTGATTAAATCAAAGCAGCAGAGTGATAATAGCGCCATGGGAACTCGGCGCATTGGGAACGGGGTGCGATATGTACGATCTATTGATCAAGGACGCAGAGATTTATGACGGCACAGGCGGAGACCCGGTAAAGGGCAATCTCTGGATCGAAAATGGCCGTGTGGCCGGTGTCGGGGCTGACGCGCCTGCCGCGCGGCAGGAAATCGACGCGCAAGGCCTCGCATTGATGCCGGGGTTTGTCGATTTGCACACGCATTTCGATGCTCAGGTCACCTGGGACCGGACCTGCTCGCCATCGCCGTCGCTTGGGGTCACGACCTGTGTTATGGGCAATTGCGGGTTCGGCATCGTTCCGAGTCCCCCGGAAGTTCGCGACTACATCATGAATAATCTGTCCGTCGTTGAAGGCATGGATCTGGACGCGTTGCGGGCTGGTATCGACTGGCAGTTCGAAACCTTTCCGGAATATATGGCAGCCTTGGAACGGGTGGGCCCCTATCCCAACATGGCCGTTTTCATTGGGCATTCCGCGGTTCGCACCGCTGTGATGCGGGACGAGGCTTGGGTCCGGGAAATACCGACGGACGCCGAATTGTCGGAGATGCGCCGCCTCGTCGAAGGGGCGTTGAAGGATGGCGCGGTTGGTTTCGCTTCGTCCTTTTCGATCAACCATTCCGGCTATGGTGGCATTCCAATGCCGTCGACCATCGCGTCAGTTGACGAATTCGGCCACCTGGCGGAAGCGGTCGGCGAGGCAGGCAAGGGTATCGTGCAAATGTCGGCCGGCGGTCGGGGCAACGTCGCGGCGATGGAGCCGATTGTCGAGAAGATCGGCCGCCGCATGTTCCTGACCACCGGCGCGGCGATGTATAATGCGAGTGATCCGGAACTGGGTATCAGCTGGTTCGAGGACTGTGCCGAGGCGCGTGAGCGGGGCAACGAACTGTATATCCAAATTCCCTGCCAGCCGCTCTCCTTCGATTTCACCATGGCGAATGCCTATCCGTTCCACAGCCTTGCCTCTTTCGCCGATATCAAGGCCGCGTCGCGTGAAGAACTGATCGCGGTTTACAAGGATCCGGCGTTCCGCGACCGGTTCCGCGAGGATCTGAAGAAGCCAGTGGTCGGGACGATCTTCAAGGGGACATGGGACCGGGTCGTGATCGCGGCGCCGGCGCGCGATGAGAATGCGGCGCTGCAGAACCGCAACATCGCGGATCTGGCGGCCGAACAGTCCGCCGACCCGATGGATGTCATGTTCGATCTAGCCTTGTCGGAGAACCTTGAAACCGCGTTTCTCGGTAAATTTCTGAACGTTGGTGACGAGGGTGTCGGACGGCTGCTGCAGCATGATTGTGGGGTGGTGTCCCTGTCGGATGCGGGGGCGCATCTGATTTATATGTGCGATGCCGGATACGGGCTGCATCTGCTGTCCCGCTGGGTCCGGGAACTCGGCGTGTTCACGCTGGCGGAAGGGGTGCGCCGCCTGACCAGCCATCCGGCTGACCTGTATGGGATCAAGGGGCGTGGCAGGCTCACACCTGGCTCTCATGCGGATATGGTGATGTTCGATCCGGCGACGATTGGCGTCAGCGATCCGCAGCGCGTTTCCGACCTGCCGGGCGGCGGCCCGCGCACGATCCGTCAACCGAAGGGCGTGCACGGTGTCTGGATCAATGGAACTCAGGTGTTCGACGGCACCGATTACGTAGAACTGGCGAAAGGCCCGGGGCAGGTATTGCGCGATTTCGCAGCCTAAACGGGACGCTCGCCGTTGATGGTGACGCGGTGCATGGAGCGCCGTTTGCCGGGATAGTCGTTCAGCGCGTAGTGGTGCGTGCAGCGATTGTCCCAGAAGGCGACCGATTTGTTTTCCCATTTGAACCGGCAGGTGAATTCCGGCCGCACCGCATGCGCATAGAGGAATTCTAGCAAGGGCTTGCTTTCCTCTTCCGTCATGCCGGAGAAGCGTGTCGTGAAAGCGGCATTGACGTAAAGGCCTTTCCGCCCCGTATCGACGTTGGTGCGAACGACGGGGTGTTCGTTGCATATCTCATCATTTGTCATGGCCTCTTCCCGAATAAGGGTCGATCGCCCCTCGTTCCGGTTCTTTGCGCTGGCCGGATTGCTAAGCACCCGGTCGCTATGCACGGCCGTCATATCCTCGAGCATATCACGCATGCCCTCTGAAAGGGTTTCATAGGCGAGATATTGGTTGGCGAACATCGTGTCGCCGCCGCTATCCGGCACTTCGATTGCGTAGAGCAGGGAGCCGAGCGACGGTTTCTCCAAGAAGCTAACGTCGGTATGCCAGGCAGCACCAATGTTCAGCGTGTCTTCGGGCTCCTTGAGAACCGGCAGAATCTCGGGATGGCCGTCGAGGGGGACATATTGCGGATGAATATTCAGCGTGCCGAAGCGCCGGCCGAAATCCTTTTGTTGATCCGGGGTGATGTCCTGATCGCGGAAGAAGATCACAAGGTTCTCGTGCAAGGCCCGCTGAATTTCGCTGAATACCGCATTGCCGAGATCCTCGGACAAGTCGACACCATCAATTTCCGCGCCCAGGGCGCCGGCAATCGGTTTCACTTCGATATGTTGATAAGCCATTTCGGGAACCCTTGTCGTCTAATAACGGTCAATTGCGCAGGACCATACAGCATCGCACCACATCTCAAAATTCGCGGATTTATCGCGCCAATTTCTTGAGTGCCAGTGCCGTGCCGGCATACTCGATTGCGTCTACGGCATCCAATTCGATGACGGTCTCATAAAACTGTCTCGCCGCCTTTGAGCCGTTGTTTAAATGAGCCAACGCGCCAAGATAGAATTGTGCCTGCGTCCGTCGGCGGCGATGAATGGTGCTGTTCTCGTGCGCCGCTGCTTCCAGGGCGGCTTGGGCGGTCGTTTTGCCGAGATAGGCGTTTATCAACGGGCGAGGCCATTCCGCACCGGCCATATCCTCGGCGTTCGCGATTAAGGCTGCTTTGCCGTCTCGCCCTAGTTTTTTCTCCGACAGATAGATCCAAAGCACGGCTTCTGGATAAGGATAGCCCAGTTCCATCGCCGCGGAGAGATCGGGGATTGCGGCGTCAAAATTGCCACTGAGATAATGCGTGATGCCGCGCAAAATGCGGCTGGCCGGGTCATGATTCACACTGGCAATGGCTGTGTCGAAATCGGCGATTGCCTCCTGCATTTTCCCTCGGAAAATTTTCGCGGTGCCGCGATTGCGGTAGGCTGCGCCATATTGAGGGAAAAGCTTTATCGCGGCCGTGTACTCTATGATCGCTTGCGAATTATTGCCTGCCTTGTGGTAGACGCGGCCCCGTTCGTTATGTGCCATCGCAGAGCCGGGGTTGAGTTCGAGCGCGGCATCAAAATCTTGGATCGCACCTTGGTGGTCACCGAGTTCAAAGCGGGCCCGTCCGCGATGTGCGAACAGGCTGGCCTGGCTTAGTTCATTATGTGTGCCGGACTTGATCGCAAGGCTGCAAAAACTGATATCGAGTTCGAACTTTCCGGTTCCCGCGATACAGATATCGGCGTGGTTTTTGAACTGAGCCTGTAAAGGCAGGCTGATTATCAGCAGCGTGGCGCCCAAAACTATGAAGGGGATGGCACCGCGCATCGAAATCCTCAAAGATCCATGCGCTGGGCGATGACATTGCGCAGGATATCGCTGGTCCCGCCACCGATGGTGCCCAACCGCGCATCGCGGAACAAGCGCTGCATGTCGCCTTGGACATAGCCCGCGGCGCCCATGATATGCACGCCGAGGTCGGCGACCTTGAAGTTGTTTTCGGACGCGATGACCTTCGCCATCGCCGTTTCAGTGACCGCATCCTCCCCGGCGTCCAGCATTTCCGCCGTATTGAAGGCATGCAGCCGCGCGGTCTCGGTCAGCATCGCCATTTCGGCGAATTTGTGCCCAACCGCCTGGAAATCGGCGATCCGCTTGCCGAAGGCCTTGCGCTCTTCGACGAAGGCTTTGGCGATTTCGATAATCTTCAGGCACTGTCCGGCGCTGCTCGCCGCGATCAGGATGCGTTCGAGGTTGAGGCCCTTCATCAGGCCGCGCCAGCCGCCATTCTCTTCGCCCAGCAAGCGCGTTGCCGGAACCCGGACATCGTCAAAAAAGACTTCGTTCAGGAGCGTCGTACGGCTGCCGAGCGGGTCCATTGGGCGCGCTTCGAAGCCGGGATCGGTCGTATCGACCACGACGAGGCTGATACCCTTCCGGCCTGCATCGGGGTCGGTTTTGACCGCGACGACGAGGAAATCGGACTCGTGTGCGTTGGTGATATAGACCTTCTGGCCGTTCAACACGTAGTAATCACCGTCGCGGATCGCGCGGAGGCGAATTCCGGCGACATCCGAGCCGCTTTGCGGTTCCGTCATCGCGACGGCCATGCGGATATCGCCCTTCATGATCCGGGGCAGAAATTCCTGCTTCAGCGCTTCACTACCGAGATTCTGTATGTACAGCCCGCCATACACGACTGTCGTCATATAGGCGGTGCGGATCCCCGGGAAATGATAACCAAGCGCCTCGACGAAGACCGCGAAGTCCTTAAAGCCGGCACCCATGCCGCCATATTCCTCGTCGAACGGCAGGGTCAGCCAGCCGGCTTCGGCCAGCGCGTGGAAGGCTTCCAGCGGATATTCCGAATTCGTTTCCAGTTCAGCGATCTTCTCCGATGGCAGAACCCGGTCGAGCAGGCCGAGGACATTATCGCGCATGAGAATTTGTTCTTCGGTAAACCCGAATGATTTGTACGGCATCGGTTACTTTCTACTGCTCAAGTGACGGTTCTGAAGTTCGTCGCATTGCATGCGACTCACTTTAGCACCTGAATCACGCTCGTTTATAATGACCTGGTGTGCTGATTCACGCGAAATTCAATCATTTGAAGTTCCCGATCAATAGTTAGGTATTTATCAATCTCATGGGCGGATAATATTCCGCGCCAGTATCTCTAATTAAACAAAAAATTTCTATCACCTTTGCCGCCCTCATTACCTAAGACCTATGCCTCCAAACTTCTGCCGGTTTCGTGCGGGTTTCCCGAGATTGAAAGCAAGTCCCCAAGGGCATCGAAACAGAATTCTCGGAATACGACTCACTCTTTCAGACGAAAACGCCGGACCGACCCGATATCAAATTTCTGACGCGGCGTTGTCAGTAGCATCAGCGCGAGGGTGGGCGGAAACGGTAGCCTGTTTAGCCGAGGTCCACGTTTGCTTTTCCGCTGATTTGGTCCACTTATAGCTCAGGAACCGACATCGCAGCGGTGTCATTAACTACCGCTTTTAATCCTGAACGGACTCTTGGGAGCTCGGACAGGTAGTACCCTTTGAGGCCGAAGAAGATGCCACTAGGTTACTCCTTCTGCGGCCGGTATTTATGCAGGGACAGATTCTGTGCAAGGCCTCTACGTTCATTGCCATGACCGATGAAACCTTCTTTTCCGCCACAGCGATGCCAGATCGCGAATGGTGGGCGGCGCTGTGGCCCGACCCCGAGGGAGTGATCCGTTCACTCGGTGTCGAACCCCGCATGACGGTTTTGGACCTTTGTTGCGGCGATGGTTATTTCACCGCACCGTTGGCCAAGATCGTGGGCGGGCGGGTCTACGCCTTGGACATCGATCAGGGCATGCTTGAACAAGCCCGCATGGAAGTCGAGCGCAGCGGAGCCACTGTGAAGAAGTGGATATGCGCAGACGCTCGTGACCTAGGGGAGCATGTCTCGGAGAAAGTCGGCTATGTATTGATCGCGAATACATTTCACGGCGTGCCCGATAAGACAGGGATGGCGAGAGCTGTCGCATCCATTCTTGAACCCGGCGGGCATTTTTCAGTAGTCAACTGGCACCCGTTGCCTCGCGAACGGACGACTGTCCTTGGCGAACCGCGTGGGCCGAGGACCAATTTGCGGATGTCACCGGACGAAGTGTGCGTCGTGGTAGAACCAGCCGGCTTTGTGCTGGACCAAGTGGTCGAACTTGCTCCGTACCATTACGGTGCCATCTTCCAGATGGTTAAGACGGCCTAATTGGGATGAGATGGGAGTCCGGTGTTGGCTATAAATCTCCGTCGCGACCATGACAGGCGAGCGTCCGCAGTTCACTCAGCTTGAGACATTCGGCGATTAGCTGGCTTTCAGCCGCCGCCGGAAGCCAGCCATGCCGAGCACACCGCATCCAAAAAGTAAAAGTGTGGAGGGTTCCGGGACGTTCGTCACACTCAGTACTTGCTCGCTTAGATCAAACGATCCGTCGGAAAGCAAGGTGACAACGAAATTTCGTGTATCGGTCATGGCGCCGAATAATACATTGTCAAAAAAGGCAATATTGCCGACCGGTATGAAATCGACGATGTTGAAGAGCGTTTCGAACTGATCCGCCAGCGGTTCCGTTTCGATCTTGAACAAGACATTGCCGAACAGGCGGAAGTCCGATGCTTGTATCGACAATTTGTCCTGGCTCCCAGGGTCGTCGTTCGTGACATTAAAGACAGTCGTGCCGTCTATCCTGGTCTGGCCGTTTTGACCACTGTTCGTTGTAACGACTTGCCCAAAAACATCGGTTTCAAAATTCGTCCCGAAGCCGCCGGCCGTATTTACCGTGCCGGTCAACGAAAGTGCTCCTGCATGGAGATAGACCATGCCGCCGGATCCGGCTCCGCCGCCGCCGCCATCGGTACCATCGCCGCCC
>JAJFJB010000055.1 GCA_021774435.1 Alphaproteobacteria bacterium | reverse complement strand
CACTCTTTTCTTCACTTCCGACCCGCCGCACCAGTACGCGGTCATGTAGTGGTCTGAATTTCATCCCACCCCTCCATCTTGCAGTTAAGCTTTTGATTGACGTTCCAAAAAGTGCTGCATTCGCTAAATTTTGGCACTCTCCACCCTTGAGTGCCACGCATCTAAGGAACTGCCGCGCCCAAGTCAAGGTTGGGAGGCCCTTGGATTGCTGCGCCTTGTATTTTACCCTTAGCAGCACTCTTCGGCACAGGCTGCTAACAGGCTGTTTTCATTATAAGATATTATTGTTCGATTAACGTTTTCGAGGTATTCTTGAAATTCGAAGCTTTATTTGCCGGAACACTTTCCGGCGACAGTGTGGAGCCACAAAATAGGGTGACTGACATGAGCTTGGAGTATCAGGATTGGCAGCCGAATAAAATAAGACTGACTACGGCTGAAATTCTTTATCGGCTTCCGGACTATCCCATGCTCTTGCAAAGTTACGTTTGGCAGAAACTCGACACCGCACCACAATATCCGAATTTGAGGGAATTTCTCGACTTCTGGGACAAAAACCTGGATGGATCGATCTACTCCGTCCGCGTAGCAGGCCGCGATATCATCGGTCCGCCACCGGTCCGGCATGCCAACAAGAGCTTTGTGCTCCACTGAGCATAAGCGCATGCGGCTTAAAATCATCTACACCGTGTGAATTCAGCCCGAATTCATAAATTAGACGTCAAAGATAACCCACTGGGTTGACGGAACCGGCCTTTTTCGCTCGAATTCGCCCGACCGAACTTCGAGAGAGGAAAAGGCATCGATGTCGATAAGTATTGTTATCGTCGGATCCGGGCCAAGCGGGTTTTATGTCGCCGAAGCCCTGATCAAATCTGAAGCAGATGTCTCGATCGACATCATTGACCGCTTACCGACACCTTACGGCCTTATCCGCGGTGGTGTTGCGCCGGACCACCAGAGCACAAAACGGGTCACGCGCGCCTATGAGCGGACCGCGCTGAACGAAAAAGTCCGTTACTATGGCAATGTGGAGCTTGGCAAAGATGTCAGCCTTGATGAACTGCGCGCGACGTATGATGCGGTCGTCTTGACGATTGGTATGCCGGGCGACAGCAAGCTGGGCGTTCCGGGAGAAGACAAAGATGGTGTAATTGGGTCGGCAGCGTTCGTTGGCTGGTACAACGGACACCCTGATTTCCGTAACCTCGATCCCAACCTAGAGTCCGAAAAAGTTGTCGTAATCGGCAATGGCAATGTCGCGATCGACGTCGCGCGCGTGCTCGTCAAAAC
This sequence comes from Alphaproteobacteria bacterium, assembly GCA_021774435.1. Taxonomy (GTDB): domain Bacteria; phylum Pseudomonadota; class Alphaproteobacteria; order UBA8366. Next base: position 10,007 of record JAJFJB010000055.1, on the reverse strand, counting down.
ACCCGCCGAAATGACGGAAGCCGATCTACCACGCCACGTCAGCGATGCAATCCAGGCATCTCCGATTAATGACGTTTACATGGTGGGGCGCCGAGGACCCGTCGAAGCCAAATTCACCAATGTCGAACTCCGCGAGATGGGCAACCTCAAGAACGCGCTTGCAATCGTCGACCCCGCGGACTTACCCGACGAAGTGACAGGCGATTGGTCTGACAGGGATCGCAGGCTGCGCGAGCGAAATCTGGAGTCGCTCAGGGGATTCACCTCGGCCTCACGGGACGGGAAACAGAAATCCGTCCATTTCACTTTCTACGCGCAGCCGGTCGAAGTCCTGGGCGACGAAAAGGTCACGGGCATTCGTCTGGAAAAAACAGAGGTCATCGATGGGCGTGCAAAGGGTACGGGCGAGTTCTTTGACATCGCGTGCCGTCTGGTCATACCGGCAATCGGTTACGCGTTGGAACCACTGCAGGATGTCCCGTTCGATGAATCGACTGGCACGATCCGCAATGACGACGGGCGCGTTGACGACGGCGTCTACGTCGCCGGCTGGGCAAAAAGGGGACCGACAGGGGTCATCGGCACCAATAAACCGGATGGCAAGGCAGCCGCGGAGCAAATTTTGGAAGATATCCCAAGCGGTGTAAAATCAGGCCGAGGTGAATTTGAGACTCTCTTGAAAAGCCGCGATGTGCGCTGGATAGACTTTGAAGCCTGGCAGCGGATCGACGCTGCGGAGGTCGCGAACGCTCCTCCGGGGTCCCCGCGTGAGAAATTTGTCACGACCGAAGACATGCTGAATCTGCTAGCGGACGCGAAATAACCGCTAATTGCGTGCAATTTGGCAGAAATCATTCAATTCTTTGCGACGGATCGCGTCTGGCTATTGCCTGTCCGTATTCTTGCCACTAACTCTATGCAATCGGCCAATCTTGTGCGGTTGCGTCCGGAAGTTGGCTGCGATAGGTATTGCAGCCGCGCCGAATGATCGGCGCTGAACATATAAATGCGGCGAACCCGTAATCATAAACCGGGAACGTCTGGGGTGAAGGCCGGTCAGGTGACCGGTATCGTCTAATATAAGGACTAATCCATGGCGGTAGCAGCCGAAGAAATTCAAGATGACATTCCCCGTCCCGTTTTAGAGTCAGCTGTCATTCGATTTGCGGGCGACTCCGGCGACGGTATGCAGCTTACCGGCAGCCAGTTTACATTGGCCACCGCGCTGGCAGGGAACGATCTTGCAACCTTCCCAGACTTTCCCGCGGAAATTCGGGCGCCCGTCGGCACGACCTTTGGAGTTTCGGCGTTTCAAATCAATTTTGGCGCACGTGGCATTCGGACGTCAGGCGATGCCTTAGACGTCTTGGTCGCCATGAATCCGGCGGCACTAAAGTCGAATTCCAATGACGTTCGGCCGGGCGGCCTCATCATCGCCGACGCCGGTTCCTTTACGAAGCGTAACCTGGAGAAAGCGGGATACAAGGCCAACCCGCTCGAAGATGACAGCCTTGAGAAGTACAAGATGCTCGAAGTGGATATGTCTCGTCTGACGGTCGAGGCGGTAAAAGAATACGGCCTGTCGACGAAAGAATCCTTGCGCTGCAAAAACATGTGGGCGCTTGGCTTGATCTATTGGATGTACGGTCGCAAGCGCCAGCCTTCCATTGATTGGTTGGGCGAAAAGTTCAAGAAGCTTCCCAATATTGCGAACGCCAACATCGCCGCGATCAATGCCGGTCACGCATTCGGTGAGACTGCGGAAATGCCCGCAGAAGTCAGCGCCTATACCGTACCCGCAGCCGATATCCAACCAGGGCTTTACCGCACGGTAACAGGTGCCGAGGCTGTTGCCTGGGGATTAGTCGCGGGATCACAGCTTGCCGATCTCGAAATGGTCTTCTGTTCCTACCCGATCACGCCAGCGTCTTCGGTACTGCATGTCCTTGCAAATATGAAGCAGTTCGATGTCGAGACCTTCCAGGCGGAGGATGAAATTTCGGCGGCCTGCGCGGCTATCGGAGTTTCCTATGGCGGCTCACTTGGCGTCACGTCGAGCTCCGGCCCCGGCGTTGCTCTGAAGACCGAAGCCTTGGGTCTGGCCATCAGTATTGAGCTCCCGTTAATCGTCGTGAACTCGCAGCGCGCTGGACCGTCCACCGGCTTGCCAACAAAGACTGAGCAATCCGACCTTTATCAAGCGGTGTACGGCCGTAATGCGGACAGCCCACTTGTCGTTCTGGCCGCACGGTCGCCTGGTGATTGCTTTGAAGTTGCGATCGAATCTGCCCGGCTTGCGACAAAATACATGACACCGGTTATCCTGTTAACCGACGGTTACATTGCCAACGCATCAGAGCCTTGGGTCATTCCTGATTTCGATGACTACGAACCGTTCCCTGCATCCTTCCGGAACGATCCGGAAGGATTTCATCCCTATATCCGCGACCCGGAAACGCTGGGCCGCGTTTGGGTAAAACCTGGCACCCCGGGCCTGGAGCATCGCGTTGGCGGGATCGAAAAGAGTTACGATTCGGGGCATATTTCCTATGACCCTGAAAATCACCAGAAGATGACCGACACCCGCGCCGCGAAAATTGCTGGCATCGCCAACGATATTCCCTTGCAGGACGTCGACCAAGGTAACGAGAGCGGCCGCGTCGCCGTTGTCGGCTGGGGATCCACTTACGGGCCCATCAGCCGCGCGGTCTCCGATTTACGTGCCGAAGGCGAGGATGTTTCCCATATTCATCTTCGTTACATTAATCCGTTGCCGCGCAACCTCGGCGATCTGCTGAAAAATTTCGATAAGGTACTCGTACCCGAAATGAACACGGGACAACTTGTCACCGTATTGCGTGCCGAATACCTGGTTCCTGCCGAAGGTTTGAATAAAGTCAACGGACAACCGTTCAAGATCGCCGAAATCGAAAACGCCATTCGCGCGCGTTTGGAGAGCTAGAATGAATATTGCGACGCCCCCGGAAAAGCTGACGGCCAAAGACTTCACATCCGATCAAGAAGTCCGTTGGTGCCCAGGATGCGGAGACTACGCAATCCTCAAATCCGTTCGCGGAACCTTGGCCGATCTTGGTGTCGAGCGCCACAATTCGGTGTTTATCTCTGGCATTGGCTGTGCGGCACGGTTCCCCTATTACATGGAAACTTACGGCTTTCATACGATCCATGGGCGGGCCCCATCGATCGCAACAGGGCTGAAAATCGCCAATCCGGAACTCGACATTTGGGTAATTTCCGGCGATGGCGACGCCTTGTCGATTGGCGGCAACCATTTACTGCACCTGTTGCGACGGAATGTGGATTTGCAATTCCTGCTGTTCAATAACGAGATCTATGGCCTGACAAAAGGCCAATACTCGCCAACGTCTCGTCCGGGAACGCGGTCACCATCGACACCGCTTGGCTCGGTCGACAATCCGGTCAACGCGGCGTCGTTTGCGTTGGGTTCGGGGGCGCGCTTCGTCGCGCGATCGATCGACACATTGCAAAAGCATATGCCGCCGGTCCTCAAACGTGCACATCAGCATGCGGGCGCATCCTTCGTCGAAATTTTTCAGAATTGTATCGTTTATAACGATGGCGCCTTCGGGCATTTTACCGATAGAGCGATCGCCTCCGAACATCAGATTGATGTCGTCCATGGCGAACCGCTGGTTTTTGGCAAGGAGCGCGACAAAGGGTTGCGCCTCAAACCCGGAACCATGGAGTTGGAAGTCGTTGCAATTGGCGAAAACGGCATTTCAATGGACGATGTCCTGGTGCACGATGAAACCAACCGGACACTCGCCTCCATGTTAGCGGCGATGGAACCGCCCATGTTCCCTGTTGCGATAGGCGTGCTTTATTGCAACCCGGGACCCAGCTACGTCGCTAGCTTGCGCGAACAATCTCGTTCGGTAAAAAATTCCACCTCGGAGGCGAAGATGAACGACCTCCTGCGGAGCGGCCATACCTGGCGCATCGATTGATAAAGATTTACCACTAATAATCTCGGGCAGGCACGGAAAATTCGCTGTATTGGCATCTTTTGCACCATATACGCGTCGATCCCTTCGCCTGATCTTCTTTTTGTCAGACGGCCATTATGCCATGACGGATAAATTTACACCCCTAAGAACGGAACAGCCTTTCGTTAACGCTCTGAAATCATTAATTTTTTCTGATTTCAAAGCGACCTATTTTGTTCCCGGGTACGGGACCAACGTCGGTTTTCTTTACACTCAGGTCATTTGTAGATTAAGAAATTTTTGCTAACCTTTTGTTTTATTAGCGTTTTTACTTTTCGGCACAGAAATTGCTTCGATTTTACACTACGCGATGCAGAAAAGTTGCAAAGAAAAGTCGCACTACTGCGTTGTTCTGAGTTGGGCGGGTAAAAAACATTTGAGTTTGAAAGGCCAATTGAAAATTAAGCCTCGAAAAATTCGGCAGGGCGAGGGTATAAATAGGAGGGAGGAAATCCGATGCAAGCGTCTAAGCTTTCCGGTCGGTTCTCGACGGTGACTAAGGCCGGTCTAGCACGCCGGCTGGCGATTTTATTTTGTATCGTGGCCTCAGCAATTGGATGGTCCGCGATTATCGGTCTTGTTCTGCTTTTTAAGCCTGACCTACTCCTGTTTTAAAACCCACTCTCTTCTATAGTTTCCGTAACAGACCCCGCTTTCTGTTTTAGCGGAAATCCGCTGATTTTAACGTCACGATTTTTGAACTCGCCGCTCCGGTGAGGACGCTCATGTACAAGGTGATTTCGCGAGCTAATGGCGCTGCAAAACGCTAGGTTGCTCATATCGCAGATACCTGCTCGCCTTCGCTTGGAACGATGACAGCCACCGAACACTCCGTCGAAACACCAAGCGCCATCCACAAATGGATGCTTCTCGTATCGGTAACGCTGGCGACGACCATCTACAGCATGACGGTTTTAATCGTCAGTGTGGTTCTGCCGCAAATGCAAGGAACACTCTCCGCGACACCCGACCAGATCAGTTGGGTCATGACATTCAATATCTTAGCAACCGCCGTCGTGACACCAATAACGGGATGGCTAACGAGCCGATTCGGGTGGCGCAACGTTATGCTCAACGGGGTCCTGGGCTTCATTGTCGCTACGGTCCTGTGCGGCCAGGCCGACTCGCTCGAATCGTTGGTCATTTATCGAATATTCCAGGGAGGGTTCGGGGCGCCATTGGTGCCTCTGGCGCAGGCCGTTCTGCTCGACAGTTTCGAACGTCGGCAACACGGTCTCGTCACGTCGATATTCGGCATGGGTGTTGTCGTCGGTCCGATCATTGGGCCGGTTTTTGGCGGTTATCTGAGCGAGATATTCAATTGGCGCTGGGCATTTTATATGATCGTCCCGTTCGGTGTCGCAGGTTATCTAGGCTTATGGCTTTTTTTGCGCGACGGTGGCCGTGAATTCGGCAAACGCTTCGACTGGACAGGCTTCCTGGCGCTGTCCTTTGCAATCTGCTGTCTACAACTCCTGCTCGACCGCGCCGAAAGACTCGACTGGTTTGAGTCGCCCGAAATCATCCTTGAAGCGGCTCTTGGCACGTTTGCCTTCTATATTTTCATCGTCCATAGCTTGACCAGCCGTCAGCCGCTGCTCGACCCGAAACTCCTGCTGGACCGGAATTACGCTATCGGGCTCATCATCGTGCTGATCTACGGCATGTTGAACTTTACACCTATGGTCATGCTACCACCGATGCTGAAGGGCATTGCCGGCTATCCAGAATCCATCATCGGGTTGCTTTTAAGTGCTCGGGGCGCAGGCGCGCTTCTTGGCTTTTTTCTGGCGGTGTGGGTCGGCAAGCTTGATCCCCGCGTCGGCATGCTCATCGGGTTCGGACTTCTGGTCTGGTCCGGGTGGCACATGATGACCTTCGATATGAACGTCACAAGTTTCGATGTCGGCTTGTCCAGCGCGGTGCAAGGCCTTGCAGTTGGCATCCTTTGGGTACCGTTGACGATCGCCACTTTCGCGACCATCGACAACAGCAAGCTCGCACAGACGATGTCGGTTTTTCACTTGTTGCGGAATGTCGGCAGCAGCATATTCATCTCGCTCAGCGTGACGATCATGGTGCGCACCTCGAGCATCAATTACGCCCGCATGACTGAGTTTATTTCGCCCTTCAACAAACTGCTCGGCTTTCCGATCAATCAGGATACCTTCGACATCAGCGGTGTCAGTGGGCTCGCCGCTATCAGTATCGAACTCGACCGGCAGGCGGATATGATCGGTTTTCTAAACGCCTTCGGTGCCTTTACCGTGGCAAGCGCTCTTGCGCTGCCCTTGGTCCTGCTGGTACGGATGCCGCGCAAATCAGCGACCAAACCGTAAATTTTGTTAGAGGAACACAAGTGGGATGATAACGGTTTATGGCATCAAAAACTGTGATACCTGCCGCAAGGCATTGAAATGGCTATCAGCTGAAGGAATAGAACATCAGTTCCACGACTTTCGCGCTGACGGTCTGGAGCGCAATACACTCGATGCTTGGGTAGCAACCATAGGTTGGGAACAGCTCCTGAATCGACGCGGCACGACTTGGCGAAAACTGCCGGCTGAAACAAAGGAGACAATCGACCCCGTTTCCGCAGTTTCTTTGATGGGAATTAATTCAACACTCATAAAGCGGCCCGTCTTTGATCTAGACGGCGATATTGCCGTAGGCTTCAAGGATCCCGAAAAACAAGCGATCCTTTCGCGTGCCTCTTCACGCGCTTAAGCAACGTCTTTGTTGGGCCCCTCATTCGGTAAGGATCAGTCATGACACGAATTAATTTCTACAGCGGTGCCGATATCAATCGCGCCGCGCCCTTGCGGCGGGACACGGGCTGGATCGCGGAACGGTTGGCATCGCCAAACGCTCGGGTTTTGCCTGTCTGGCGGGAAAAAAACTTTATTTCGTTTCTCGACAAAGGTGATGAAGTTCCGCAAATCGCATGGATGGCTGTTGACACGGCGACAAAATTTGCAAACGGCGATCCGTCCTTTCTGCTGCTGGGGGAAAAGGACGATATCCCCTATTTCGCAATTGACCTTTCGCACCTTGAAGAGCCGGAAAGTTCGCTACCCCATGGCATGTTTTTAGGGCTACGGGATGTTGGCGGCGCGTTGGATCAAGCAGAAGGAGCGCTGCTGTCCTATGCCAAAGGTTTGATTCACTGGCATGAGCGACACCCCTTCTGTGCCCGTTGCGGCAGCGCAACGGAACCAAGGGATGCCGGACATGTCAGGGTCTGCATCAAAGAGGATTGCAAAGCATCGCATTTTCCCCGCACCGATCCCGCAGTCATTATGTTGGTCTATAAGGGTGACCGATGCGTCTTGGCCCACAATCGACGCAATCCGTTGCCGATGTATTCAACGCTTGCCGGGTTTGTTGAGCCGGGAGAGAGCCTGGAAGAAGCTGTCGCGCGCGAAGTCCAAGAAGAGGTCGGCATTACGGTAGGTCAGGTACGGTATCACTCGTCCCAACCTTGGCCATTTCCGGGTAACATCATGCTGGGCTTCCACGCCGAAGCAGAAACAACGGACATCGCTATCGAAGAAGCAGAGCTGGTCGAAGCGCGCTGGTTCAATCGTGATGAAATCGCCAACGCTGCCCAGACAGGCCTAAAACTATCCCGTTCCGAATCAATTTCTCGCCGGCTGATTAACGACTGGGTATCAGGCTTGGTGTAGTTTGACGCCCCAAAGAGTTAAAGAGCCAAATCGATTAGCAGCGCCGAGTGGTCACTGATACCTGCCTTGCGATCGCGATGGCTATAACGGGCAGCCTGCAGTGCCGGCAGAAGAAGCGGCGAAACGTATGCGTGATCGATGCGAAAGCCGTTTTTCTTGTGGCTGTACCAGCTATATTGCCGCCCCCTGGGATGCAAATAACGCCAAGCCTCCGGCCAGCCAAGCGTCGCCATTTGGTCAATATAATCGCCGTAATGAAACACTGAGCGTGCTTCGTCGATAAAGTTTTTCCCCGTGTTAACATCACCGATCACCATATGCCGAGCCTCGGCAAATTGCGAAGCAACCTGCAACATATACTCCCAATGCGGCACCTTCGCGTGAAGCGAAGGAAAATAGGTACCAGTCAGTCCAAAACTATTAAACTGCACCGTAACCCATCGATAATGTTCCGGCGGCACATCATGTCTTTCCTTTTGAAGGACAAAGGGCTCTCGCGCCGCGATCAAGACACCGTTGGCACGCAGCGGCGGCGAACTCGTCGCCTGATGGATCCAACCGTACGTTGCCAGGGATTCCCGCAAGAAATCACCCGGCGCATTTTTACGAAATTCCGTCAAAACGACGATGTCCGAACGATGAGCCCGGATTGCGGAAAAAATTTGTTCGGCCCGCAAACCGCCACCATGACGGATATTCCAACACATCAATCGAATAGACATCACCAACCCCATACCAGGCGTCGAATTCATCATTTATAAATTAGCTCGACAATAAATTGCCTCGAATTCATTGCGAGAAGAAACCAAACAGATGGCATAAATTATGGGAAAAAATTCTCGAGGTCATTTCGCATAAACGGGATAGACAGACACGTCTTAATAACTCATTATCCGGCCTCGCTGGGGAGCCTCCATTGAATTCAATGCGTTTCAAAGAACGAACAATTTTACACGCGTTGTTTGCCGTCGCGTATCTGTTTGCCGTTACAGCCCTATGGGCACCCGTAGCTTTGGCCAACAATGCCGACACTGCGGTTGAACCCAATGCGCCTTATTATGACCCGCTGGAACCACTGAACCGTGGGATTTTCGTTTTTAATCAAGCTATTGATGAAATGCTGCTGAAGCCGGCGGCTCGAATTTATATCGCAGCCGTACCCGATGGCGCGCGCGCCGCCGTATCTAACGTCATAAACAATTTGAAGTCACCGGTTACCTTGGCGAATGATTTGCTTCAAGGCGACCTTGATCGAGCCCAAGCCACGATCGCTAGGTTCGCAGTCAATACAATTATCGGTTTTGGTGGCATGGCGGATGTGGCCGCCGATCTCGGAACACCGCGTCATAGTGAAGATTTTGGTCAGACTGCCGCAACATATGGTGTTGGTGAGGGGCCGTATTTAATGCTGCCCTTTCTTGGACCGTCCAATGTGCGTGACGCCCTGGGGCGGGTTGTCGACAGATTCTTCGATCCGTTGGACTATGCGCTTGATGGAAGCGCCTCTTTCGCGCGTGCGGGTGTCGAAGGCCTTGATCAACGGGCGCGTTTTCTAGACGTAAGCGAAGCATTGGAAAAAACGTCAATCGATTATTACGCCTCGATCCGCAGCGTATTCACTCAAAACCGGGATTTTGAAATTCGCAACGGCGAGCCGGAGCCGATTGTCGATATCTATGGCGAAAGCTCCACTCAGTAACGGCTCGACGCTCTGCGTGTTACTCTTCGGACATCTTCTTGATTTTGTCTTCGATCGTCGACAAAAGGCTGTCAAAGCCATCCCGCTTTATCACCGACGTATAATCCGCACGCAAGCGCGCCAACTCGCTAAACCGTGCATCGAGAAAAACATCGATAACAAGCCATTCTCCCTTTTTCGGCCTTGTTAAATAGTTGAGCGCCACGGGCGTGCCATCCGACTTGATAAGCCTGGTTTTCACCAAAATCGTGTTCCGTACCGATTTTTCAGCTGATACAATTTCAAATCGTTCGCCGGAATACCCGTCGAACCGCGCCGCGTAGGTCGCTATGCTCATCCGAGCAAACGCTTTTGTTAGTATTCCGCGCTTATCTTCCTCCATTCCTTTCCAATAAGCACCGACCGCCACACGCGACATCAATGAAAAATCGTAAAGCTGTGACATGACCGGTTGCAGTTTTTCATAGCGCCCGGCATAGCCGAGACGATCTGCGTTCTTCATGACATCGAGCAAAACAGCGTTCAAATTCGCGATCTTATCGCGTGGAGTCGCCGCGCCATAGACCGGCAATCCAGTGGCTAGGAGGCCACAAA
>JAJFJB010000054.1 GCA_021774435.1 Alphaproteobacteria bacterium | reverse complement strand
CATAAACCCAATGCTCGTCTGTATCGATATGATCGGCCCAATTGCGATTTCGGCTTCCGGAAGGCGCACGCCCACCAACGACATGGATAAAGCCCCCGAGCGCCCGGCACACAGCTTCCGCTTGTGGATGCGGCAGCGGTCGCATAGGCGTCCAGGCGCCATTGATATCATCAATACGCCAGCAATCGGCGCGCATTCGCCAGCCACCGACAGCGTCGCGTGCAAAACCGCCGATACCAAACAAATACCCATTGTTGTTGACCAGCATCAAATGATGGCGCGGTGCGGGCAGGGACGTCCCATAGCCCCATTCGTTTGTCGCGGGGTCAAACCAGACCGTTTTATCGGTAACGTCATTCGGAATGTTCGGCGCAAGACCGCCGGCGTTGACGATGATGTTGAACGGCGTCGGTTTGAGCGTTTGGCCGGCTGCAGATGTTTTCCAATACGGCGCCGGGTAGATTTCCTGAACCGGGAACGGCATGTCCGCGCGCGCCGTCCAGGTTCCCGAGTGCTGCGTATCATGGGCGAGGGCGTGCGGCGCAGCTGTAACCAGCCCGGTCGCAACGCCGCCTGCAATCACCTGGCGTCTATTAAATGTATTCATCGTCACCCCCACGCTACTCACGGGTACTGTTTTTTTAAAGGCCTGCCTGTATCGCGGCGCAAGCAACCCGTTCTCCGGCGCCGCCAATTGGTTGTGTTTCGTGATCGTCTGCATCCACGTGAACAATGATCGCAAACCCGTCTTCATCGATCAGCGGATATGGGCCAATGTCAGCGGACGCAGCTTCGCTCGGAAACAATGCGATCGATGCCTTGTAGATTTCAGCCGTCGCGCGTCCGTCAGCGCCAGCATAAATATTTGGCAAATCAGCACGCTCCGATCCGTCGATATTCAACAGGCCGTGGCTTTTATTGTCGGGATCAATGTGACCGCCCGACGCTTTGAACCCTTCTGCATAATCCGAACAATCGCTAAATTGGTGAAGATGGATGCCGTGCCAGCCTTCGGCGAGACCGGCCAAGTCGGCGCGCATTAGCACGCCGCCAGCCGGCGATTCGGCGAGCGCGACGTAGCCGGTCACCACATTTTCGCGATTCACAAATGCGCCGGCTGCGTCCGCCCAGCCTGCGGGCGCTAACTCATCGAGCAAGGGCTCATTTGCGACATCGCCCGCGGGCCCGGCATTTTCTCCACAAGCGCTAAGAAATGCTGCGGAAACCATTGAGATGGCCCATCTTTTTTGTATCGAATTCACGTTATCCCCAGCTTGAGTGACGCCAGCACCATAACCGAAGGCAAAGGCGGAATAAACAAGCGGTTCAAAGTCCTCGGTGCGCTTGGCGCCGCGCTCCGCCAATGCTAAGTCGAACGCCCGATTTTCCAACCGATTCCAAAGGTTTCTTCCATAAATGGCGGACGATAAGAACGACAAAAATTCCGATCAAAACGGATCGGATGACGGCGGCCCGGTGAGCGAACCAGGCGTTTCCTCGATTTCGATCGAAGACGAAATGCGCAGGTCCTATCTCGACTATGCGATGAGCGTCATCGTCAGCCGCGCCATCCCGGATGCGCGCGACGGATTGAAGCCCGTGCACCGGCGCATCCTCTGGTCGATGCAGGAAAACGGCAACCACTGGAACAAACAATACCGCAAATCGGCGCGCGTCGTCGGCGACGTGATCGGTAAGTATCATCCGCATGGCGACCAATCAGTTTACGATGCGCTCGTGCGGATGGCGCAGGATTTCTCAATGCGCCTGCCGTTGCTCGACGGGCAGGGCAACTTTGGTTCGATCGACGGCGATCCACCCGCTGCATATCGTTACACCGAAGTACGCATGGAAAAAGTGGCGCATTCGCTGCTTGAAGACGTCGACAAAAATACCGTTGATTTTCAGGCGAACTATGACGGCTCAGAGCACGAGCCGATGGTTCTGCCGGCGCGCTTTCCGAACCTTCTCGTCAATGGCGCCGGCGGCATCGCCGTCGGGATGGCGACAAATATTCCGCCGCACAATTTTGGCGAGATTGTCGATGCAACAATCGCGATGATCGGGAACCCTTCGATCACTGATGATGAGCTGCTCGAAATTGTGCCAGGTCCGGATTTCCCGACATTCGGTACAATCCTCGGTCGCACTGGCGCGAAGGCGGCGCTGCTGCTTGGCCGTGGTTCTGTTGTCATGCGCGGGCGCGCAACGATCGACGAAATCCGCAAGGATCGATACGGGATCGTCATTACCGAAATTCCGTTTCAGGTGAACAAGGCGCTGATGATTGAGCGCATTGCGGAATTGGTGCGCGACAAAAAAATCGAAGGCATTGCTGATATTCGCGACGAGTCAAACCGTGAGGGCATTCGTGTTGTGGTCGAACTGCGCCGCGACGCGACCGCGGACGTCGTGCTGAACCAGCTCTACCGGCATTCAGCGCTGCAATCGAGTTTCAGCGTCAATATGCTGGCGCTGAACGGTGGCCAGCCGCAGCAGATGACGCTGCGCGCCGTTCTGTCATCCTTCATTGAATTCCGCGAAGACGTCGTCACGCGGCGCACGAAATTCGAACTCGCCAAGGCGCGCGATCGCGCGCATATTCTCGTCGGTCTCGCAATCGCTGTTGCGAATATCGATGAAGTGGTGGCGCTTATTCGAAAAGCGCCAGACCCGGCGACTGCTAAAAAGCAATTGATGGAGCGCGACTGGCCCGCGAAAGATCTCGCGCCGCTCGTCGCACTGGTTGCCGATCCCCGTCATATGATGACGGAGGGTGGCGCGCTGAAGCTGTCGGAAGAACAGGCGAAGGCGATCCTTGACCTGCGGCTGCAACGATTGACGGCGCTTGGTCGGGACGAAATCGGCGACGAGTTGAAAGGACTGGCTGAAAAGATTGCCGACTATCTCGATATTCTGCGACGCCGCGAGCGCGTTATGGAAATCATCACGAACGAGTTGGCCGTAGTGCGCGATGAATTCGCGACGCCGCGACGCACCGAGATCATTGAAGCCGAAGGCGAGGTCGAAGATGAAGACCTGATCGCCCAGGAAGATATGGTCGTGACGGTGACCCATTCGGGCTACGTAAAACGCACGGCGCTGTCGACCTATCGCGCGCAAAAGCGCGGCGGCAAAGGGCGCGCCGGTATGAAGTTCAAGGACGAGGATTTCGTTAATCAGCTTTTCGTCGGCAACACGCACACACCGCTTCTGTTTTTCACCAACACGGGCATGTCGTATAAATTGAAACTCTGGCGGCTGCCGGAAGGCGCGCCGACGTCTCGCGGCAAGGCGTTTGTCAATATTCTGCCGCTCGGCCCCGATGAGCGGGTCACGAATATTCTGCCATTGCCGGAAGACGAAGATTCGTGGGAGCAGCTACAGATCATGTTCGCGACGCGTTCGGGAAGCGTTCGCCGCAACAAACTGTCCGATTTCCAACGCGTCAATCGAAACGGCAAGATCGCCATGAAGCTCGATGAGGGCGATGCGATCATCGGCGTTCAGATATGCCGCGAAGTCGAGGATGTGTTACTGACAACCGCGACAGGCCATTGTATTCGTTTCCCGGTTGATGTTGTCCGTGTGTTCGCCGGGCGCACGTCTACGGGTGTGCGAGGGATCAGGCTCGACAAGGGCAATCACGTTATCTCGATGGCGATCCTGCACCATGTTGAGACGTCGTCCGAAGACGCTAAAGCCTATCTGAAACACGCCGCCGCCATGCGCCGCGCCGCGGGCGAGGACAATATCGACGAACCGGAAGACACCGATACGCCGGATGTCGCCATCAGTCAGGAACGGATCGCAGAACTTGGCGCACGCGAGCAATTTGTGCTTGCCGTGACGGTAAATGGCTACGGCAAACGCACGTCTTCATACGAGTACAGAACATCGGGGCGTGGCGGCAAAGGCATTATCGCAATACAGACGACAGAGCGTAATGGCGAAGTCATTGCTTCGTTCCCGATTGAAGACGCCGATCAACTCATGCTCGTGACCGACGGCGGCCAACTCATCAGGACGCCCGTAGACGGCATTCGCATCGCCGGTCGGAACACCCAAGGCGTTACAATTTTCAAGACTCGAGAAGGTGAGCGGGTTGTTTCTGTTGGCCGCGTCGAAGACGCGGAAGGCGACGAAGAAGGCGACGAGGAAGAGGGCGGCGAAGATGGCTAAGCGTCGAGGGCTTTACCCCGGTACGTTTGATCCGCTGACGCTTGGTCACGTGGATATCATTGAGCGTGCGGTAAAACTTGTCGATGAGCTCGTAGTCGGCGTTGCGATCAATCGCGACAAGGGCCCGCTTTTTACACTGGAAGAGCGCGTCGCGATGGTCGAACTGGAAATGGAACGCATCTCCAAAGCGAGCGGTGTTCCCATCAAAGTGACGCCGTTCGAAAACTTGCTGATGCATTTTGCAGAGGACCAGAAGGCTTCGATCATCATCCGCGGGCTGCGCGCTGTGTCTGACTTCGAATATGAATTCCAGATGGTTGGCATGAACCAGTCGCTCAATGATGACATTGAAACCGTTTTTCTGATGGCCGATGCCCGTTACCAATCCATCGCCTCGCGCCTTGTAAAAGAGATTGCGCGCCTGAGTGGCGATATCTCTTCATTTGTGCCGGCGCATGTCGGCGACGCTCTGAAGGGAAAACTTCCATAGGCGGATGATCATCTCGTCCATTGACGAGTTTCGATCTACTGACATCCGGCGTTTTGATAGGATATCGATTTGGCGAATATTTCTGGAAAGTGTTTATGCGGCTCGGTGAGTTATCAAGGCGCAAGCGAGCCTGTCTTTATGGGCAATTGCCATTGTGTGGACTGTCGGAAATCGAGCGCGTCAGGGCATATGGCTCTTATGGCGGTCCCGGAAGCGGCGATCTCGATGAAGGGCGCTGTTTCAACATTTGAACTCAAAGCCGATTCTGGCGCCACCGTGACGCACAATTTCTGCCCTAATTGCGGTTCACAGATGTTTAATAAGAATTCCGGCTCTCCCGGCGTTATGGTTCTCATCGCGTCCACTCTTGATGATCCGGAAATTTACAAGCCGGCGGTGAGTGTTTATGCGTCGCGGGCGCTCAGTTGGGATCAACCCGATCCCAACACCCAACAATTTGAGACAATGCCGCCGCAGGGCGGCTAGGCATACGGGAACAACAGTCATGCGTATCATAACCCTATCGATTGCGGCGCTCACGATCGGCGCTACGCCGGCTCTTGCGGATAAAGATGCGCCGGCCGAGCCGACGCCGCAGGAAATCATCGATAACGCACCGCCCGACGCTTGGCGGCCGGTAGATCTTGAAAATTTCATATACATGGATTTGCCGGCGGGCACGGTCATGATTGAGCTGCGCCCGGATATTGCGCCGGCTCACGCGCAACGAATTCGGGAATTAACGCGGGAAGGTTTTTACGACGGCCTCCGGTTCCACCGCGTTATCGAAGGGTTCATGGCGCAAACAGGCGATCCGACGGGTACTGGCACCGGTGGATCCGGCAAGAAACTTGATGCGGAGTTCAGCACTGAAACCCATCAGCGGGGTATCGTCTCCATGGCGCGCTCGCAAGATCCGAACAGCGCCGACAGCCAGTTCTTCATCGTTTTCGATGACGCCTCATTCCTGGACCAGCAATACACTGTCTGGGGGCGGGTGACCGACGGCATGGAGTTTGTCGATAACATTAAGAAGGGCCATCCGCGCTCGGGTACGGTCGACGGGCCGGACAAGATTATCAAAATGCAGGTGGCTGCGGACGCAGAATAGGTGCGTTCGAAGCGATCTGTGAGAGGTTAACCTGCTGTTAGCGCTTTGGCGTGTAATTTCTATCGGGGGCAACCTGAAGAAAGGCGTTAAACATGGCAGTAGAATCGGCATCCCTCGGTGGGAACCTGCAAGCGGGCTTGCAGGCTTTGAAGTCTTCGTTGGAAAGCGAAGCGGCAGTTACGAAGCTTGTTCAGCAAGCGGCGGATTCCGGCAAAAGTTCGGAGCTTTCTTCGTCCTCGTCGGCCGCGACCGATTCGAGCCGCGCGCTCGACGTGGTCATCTGATTTAGGGCGCAGTCCACCGAAGGACCATTTCCGAAATCTCGCAAGCGCGGTATGTTTGTCCGTGGTAATGAACTATGTGAGCGGGAATGGCTAACCTCGATCCAAGATCGCGAATTTTTGTGGCGGGCCACCGGGGGTTGGTGGGCTCCGCCATCTACCGTGCCCTGACGGCGGCCGGATTTGAGAACATCATAACCCGGTCGCGTTCAGAGTTGGATTTATGTGACGGTACGGCGGTGGATCGGTTCTTTGCGGCGGAAAAGCCGCAATTCGTGTTTCTTGCCGCGGCGAAGGTAGGCGGCATTCACGCCAACAACACGCAACCGGCCACCTTCATTCACGACAATCTATCGATACAGATCAACGTAATCGACTCGGCCTGGCAGCACGGTGCGGAGAAACTGCTATTTCTCGGTTCCTCTTGTATTTATCCGAAAATGGCGCCGCAGCCGATCCGCGAGGAATACCTTCTGACCGGCGAGTTGGAGCCAACCAATGAGGCATACGCGATTGCGAAAATCGCCGGCCTCAAAATGTGCGAATCCTACCGCCGGCAGTACGGGTTCAACGCAATCTCTGTCATGCCCACAAATATCTACGGTCCGGGCGATAATTTCGATCTGGAGACAAGCCATGTTCTCCCCGCACTGATCCGCAAGGCGCATGAGGCGAAGGTTACGGGTTCGAATGAGATGGCAGTTTGGGGCAGCGGCAATCCACGCCGCGAATTCCTGCATGTGGACGATCTTGCTGACGCGTCATTGTTCTGCATGCAGCATTACGACGATGCAATCGCACTCAATGTCGGGGTTGGCGAGGATGTCACCATCCGGGAGTTGGTGGAAACCGTCCGGGATGTTGTCGGATTCAAGGGGGAACTCGTGTTTGACTCGAGCAAGCCGGATGGAACACCGCGCAAATGGCTCGATGTCGGTCGCCTGACGGCGCTGGGCTGGCAGGCACGGATCGGGCTGCGGGATGGCATCGAAAGCACCTATGCGTGGTATCTGGAACAGGGTGGCGCACTGGCCGCTGAGTAAAATTCGGGCTGGATTTTCCACAATAGTCGCTTATGTAGGGGCGACAAACCGCTGAAAACAATAAGGCAAGGTTCGGTGAGGCCACGTTTGGCTTTGCGTAAATCAAAAGAGCCGGAGCACATTGATGCCAAGTGATATTGCCACTGTCGGAACGCACGGTTTGCGGAGCGACGGGCCGCGCGTTCAGGCGCTGAGTGATTGGCTCGTGCAACAGGGGTTGCGCGGGACGTCTCTGGATGACCTGCTCGCCGGATTCTGCGAAGGTTTGCGGACGCTCGGCATACCGTTATTGCGGGGGCATGTCGGCATGCGTACTTTGCATCCCAGCTTCGAGGCGTTGAGCTTCCGGTGGTTGCGGGAAGAAGGCGTTCAACGCGATTCCATCGCGCATACGGAAAGCGATTCAACCGATTGGCAACGCAGCCCGTTTTATCACATGCTCGAGACGGATAATTTCGCCCTCCGGCGGCGGCTGGTCGGGCCGGATGCGCGTGTCGAATTCCCTCTATTGGAAGAATTCAGGGATCAGGGGGCGACCGACTATGTGGCGCGGATTATGCCGTTCGGCGACGGCGGTATCTTGCAGAAGCGTACGGGCGTGCTCACCTCATGGACAACCGATCGCGAAGACGGCTTTTGGGATGAAGAGATCGCAGTGTTGGATCGCCTGCAGCCGCGCCTGGCCTTGACGATCAAGACGATCCTTGGCGAGGAAATTACCCGCAACGTGGCGGATACCTATATCGGGCCGGAGGCGGGACGGCGCATTCTGAGCGGCGAGATTAAGCGGGGCTCCGTCGATGTCATCCACGCCGTCATTTTCTTCGCCGATATGCGCGGCTTTACGGCGCTGACCGATCAGGTCGGACGGGATGAGCTCGTGCCTATGCTGGACGATTACCTGGAATGCATGGCGCGGCCGATCGTCGAGCATGGCGGTCAGGTCTTGAAGTTCATGGGCGACGGGCTGCTCGCGACATTCAATCTCGATGACAGGGCGAACGATTCGATTTGCCGAAATACGCTCGATTCGGCACTGCAATCCTTATTGCTGACGGATGAACTGAATGCATCGCGAAAAGCCGCAGGGCAGCCAACCACCGAAATAGACGTGGCGCTGCATCTGGGCGATGTGCTGTATGGCAATGTCGGGGCCTATGACCGGCTCGATTTCACGGTGATCGGCCCTGCCGTGAACGAAGCGAGCCGAATTGAAAATCTATGCGATTCGATAGGCCGGCGGTTGCTCGTCTCCAACACTTTTGCCGAAGCGGCGACGCAATGCACCGGTCGCCTGATCTCCGTTGGGCAGCATAAGCTGCGCGGCCTCGACCGCGAGCAGGAATTATTCACGCTGGATATGCTGGAGACCCTTTCCTAGTATTCCAAACGAGGAGAGGGCACATGAAGAAATCCCGTATAAAGCAGATCGTGGATCGCTGGGTATTCCCGACGGAAACCGGCAGTTATATGGGCGGTTTGGAAGATCGTCCGGTCCTTGAAAAGTCGAACGGCTCGATCGTCATCGACACCGAAGGCAAGGAATATCTCGATTTTCAGTCCGGTCAGATGGGGGCAGCACTAGGCCATCAGCATCCGCGCATGATCGCGGCGATCCAGAAAACACTCGAATCGATGATGCATGCGTCGAACGCGTTGTTGCATGTTCCGCGCTTGAAGCTCCATGAAAGGCTGGGCAAGCTACTGCCCAAGCCGCTTGAGAAGTCGCTGTTTCTGGTCAGTGGCAGCGATTCGATCGAAGCGTCCATCGACTTGGCCCGAAAAGCGACAGGCGGCCTTGATGTGATTGGTTTTCATGCGGGTCTGCATGGGTCGACGTCCTATCTGACGCGGTCGATATCTTTCAATTGGTCGCGGCAGAAACACAGCATCGTCGCGCCGGCGACGGCGTCGATCCTGGCGCCTTACTGCTATCGCTGTCCGGTCGGCGCGAAATATCCAGGCTGCAAATTCCAATGTCTCGATTCTAGTATGGAAATGGCCGATGCGAATTTCACCTCGAAGCCGGCGGCGTTCATCGCGGAACCGATCCTGAGTGCAGGCGGTGTCATCGTGCCCCCGAAAGGCTATTACGAA
Organism: Alphaproteobacteria bacterium; assembly: GCA_021774435.1. Classification (GTDB taxonomy): domain Bacteria; phylum Pseudomonadota; class Alphaproteobacteria; order UBA8366. The sequence goes on along the minus strand of JAJFJB010000054.1, from coordinate 19,431 downwards.
GCGGTGCGCAAGGCTTGCGACGAGCGCGGCATGCTCCTGATCTTCGATGAATCGCAGACCGGATTGGGGAAAACCGGCAAACTGTTTGGCTTCCAGCACGAAGAAGGCGTGTCGCCGGATATCATTACGATATCCAAACATTTCGGTGGCGGTCTGCCGATCAGCGCGGTATGCACCACGAGCGACATCGCGCAAAAGGCGGTCGATGCCGGCTACTTTGCGACCCGCAGCCACGCCACCGACCCGCTTCTCTGTGCGGCGGGCGAAGAAAGCCTGAACATCGTTGTCGATGAGGATATGCCCGGTAAGGCGGCACGTATCGAGCGGCGGATCAAGCGGGCGTTTCGCAAAATGGCGGAAGAATTCGAACTCATCGGCGATATTCGAGGCCGGGGCGTGCTGCTAGGCATCGAATTCGTGACCGACCGGACCAAGAAAACGCCGGCCGACAAAGAGGTTGCCGCGATGTTTGAATATTGCCTGTCGAACGGTTTGATTTTTCAGACGCGTGGGGTACGGGACCTGAAGAACGTCATTCGCCTGGTGCCGCCGATGACCAGTAGTAATGCGGAAGTCGACCGGGCGATGTCGATCCTGTATGACGCGTTATGCACCGTGACCAAGGGACGCGGCAAAAAGAAATTGCGTAAATCCGCCGCGAAGGCATAACAATCTTCAATGGCGTGAAAAGAGGGGAATTCGAACGGTGAGTATTGCCAATCCATATCTGATGTTTCTCGGGGACGCCCCCGACCAGCTTGCGGCCAAGACCGCCGATGGTGTTGCGAAATGGCGTCCGGACTGGTGTCTGGGTCAGTTGCGGCTCGAAGGGTGCCAGGCTGATATCGGCTTGCCCGATATGAGCCTGGAGGAAGCGGCCGAAGCAGGTGTGAAGACCTTGATCGTCGGCGTGGCGAACCAGGGCGGCTTCCTGCCGGATAACTGGGTCTCGTCTCTCGATAAGGCGCTCGATCTGGGCATGGACATCGCCAGCGGACTGCATATGCGACTGACCGAACTGCCGGGCATCGCGGAGAAGGCAGAGCGGCTTGGCCGCAGCCTCTACGACGCGCGCCACCCGACCCGCGATTTCGCGACCGGGAAAGGCCGGCCGCGCACAGGCAAACGGCTCCTGACCGTCGGCACCGATGTGTCGGTTGGGAAAATGTTCACTTCGCTTTCGATCGAAAAAGAGATGAAAGCACGCGGTATGAAGGTGGATTTCCGCGCCACCGGCCAGACCGGCATTTTCATCGCCGGTGACGGTGTTTCCGTGGATGCGGTGGTCGCCGATTTCATCTCGGGCGCGTCCGAGTGGCTGTCGCCAGACAATGGCGACGACCATTGGGATATCGTCGAGGGGCAGGGATCGCTGTTTCACGCCGCTTATGCGGGTGTCACGCTGGGTCTCCTTCATGGCTCGCAACCGGATGCGATCGTGCTGTGCCACGAACCGACCCGGCCACATATGCGTGGGACACCGGATATCCCGATGCCCGATCTTCAGGCCGTTATCGATGCCAATATCGCGGCCGGACGTCTTACCAATCCGAATATTCGCTGTATCGGAGTTTCGGTAAACACCTCGGCGTTGTCCGATGAGGCGGCGAATAAGCTGTTGCAGGAAATCGAATCGCGGCTTGGCCTGCCTAGCGTTGATGCGTTCCGGCATGGCGCGGCGCGGCTCGTCGACGCGCTCGGGTAGCACCATGCGGCAACTTCAGGTCGAACACCAATCCTGGCCGTTGGCCAAGGCCTTTTCGATTTCCCGCGGCAGTCGGACAACGGCTGAAGTCGTTGTCGCTGCGATTACGGATGGCGATTATGTCGGGCGCGCGGAATGCATGCCCTATGCGCGGTATGACGAGACTGTCGAGGGGGTGATTGCGGATATCGAGAGCTTGTCCGGTGCGATTGCCGATGGGCTCGACCGGGCCGCTTTGCAGGATACCCTGCCGGCCGGGGCGGCGCGTAACGCGCTCGATTGCGCTCTTTGGGATTTGGAGGCGAAGCAGTTCGGTACGCCGGTTTGGCAATTGGCGGGTCTTAAGGCGCCGGGTGCTCTCGTGACTGCCTACACGCTGAGCCTGGATACACCGGAAAACATGGCGGCCGCGGCGCGGGAAAATGCCGATCGGCCGTTGATGAAACTGAAGCTGACGGGAGAGGGTGATGTCGCGCGTGTGTCAGCCGTGCGAGATGCTGCGCCGGGTGTCCGTTTGATCGTGGACGCCAACGAAGGCTGGTCGCCGGAAATGGTCGAACCATTTAGCGCCGAGCTTGTGCCGTTCGGGGTTGAGATGATTGAGCAGCCCCTCCCGGCGGCCGCGGACGCCTTGCTTGCCGATTGCGCGCATCCGGTGCCAATTTGCGCGGATGAGTCCTGTCACACACGAGCCGATCTAGACGCCCTGACCGGGCGCTATGACATGATCAATATCAAGCTCGATAAGACCGGCGGCCTGACCGAAGCGCTGGCGCTGCGCGATGCGGCACGGGCACGCGGCATGACTGTCATGGTCGGCTGCATGATCGCGACATCGCTGGCGATGGCCCCGGCGGTCCTGGTTGCGCAAGGGGCAGAGGTCGTTGATCTGGACGGCCCGCTCTTGCTGGCCGAGGACCAGCCGAACGGCCTCGTCTATGAGGGCAGCACGCTCAATCCACCGCATCCCTTGCTTTGGGGCTAAAGGCTCTTCACCGCCTCGACAAGCCGATCGATTTCATCTTCCGTATTGTAGTAGTGCACGGACGACCGCACCACGGCATCGAGTTGACGTTCCGTCATGTCGAGCAGCGTTGAAGGGCGGCGTGATGCCGAGACATTGATTCTTTGCGTGGCGAACTCTTCCTTGATCGCTGCAGGTTCGTGTCCATCGGCAGTGAAGGTCACAATCCCACAGCGTTCGCTGCCGAGATCGCGGACCGTCACGCCTGGTAGGGCGTCTAGCCCTTCACGTAATTGCGACCCCAGAGCGTAGATACGATCCCGAATCGCGTCCATCCCAAGATCAAGCGCATAATCGATTGCGGTAGCCAAGCCGAGCCTGCCGGCAACGAAACTTTCCCAGTTTTCAAAGCGCCGTGCGTCTTCTCGGACTTCGTAACTGTCCGGGCCCGTCCAGCGTGCCGCGTGAAGATCAAGCATCGGGGGGTCGAGATCTTTGATCAGCGATTCCCGGACCCACAGGAAGCCCGTACCCCGCGGCCCGCGAATATATTTGCGGCCGGTTGCTGACAGCATGTCGCAGCCGATCGCTTCGACGTCGATGGGTATTTGTCCGACAGCCTGGCAGGCATCCAGCAAGAATAGAACGTCATGTGCCTTGGCGACCTTCCCGACCGCCGCCGCCGGATTGACCAACCCGCCATTCGTTGGGATATGCGTGATTGCAATGAGTTTGGTGCGTTCGTTGATCCGCGCTTCAAGAGCGTCGATGGAAATTTGCCCAGCATTGTCGTTCGGCACTGTGATGACTTCGACACCGCGGCGTTGCGCCATGTGCAGATAGGCAATGTAGTTCGAGGCGTATTCCGCATGCGCCGTGAGAATTTGGTCGCCGGGCTGCCAGTCGATTGAATAGAACGCCATATCCCAGGCCCGGGTCGCATTTTCGATGAAGGCGATTTCATTCGGGTTGCCGCCCACCAGGCCTGCTGCGGCGGGATAGAAATGCTCCAGCCGTGCCTCCGCTTCCGCGGCGGCTTCATAGCCGCCGATCTCTGCTTCGCGCCGTAAATGCGCGATGACAGTTTCAAGCACGGGATTAGGCGATAGAGACGCGCCGGCATTGTTGAAATGAAGTTGCGTTTCACAGCCTGGCGTGTCCGCCCGCGCTTTTAAAATATCGATGCTCATATTGTCCTCCCTGCAGTGCCAGCCTGTACCGCGGAAGGGGATCTTTCGCAAGAGGTTAGGCTGCGTCCCCCGGCGTCGTCTCCGATGTCGCGGGAAAATGCACAATGACCGTTGTTCCTGTGCCGACAATACTTTTGAGTTCGACGGTCGCGTTGTGCATTTCTGCCAGCGATTTAACAAGTGCGAGGCCGAGGCCGGCACCCTCATAGCGTTGCAGGCCGCCCGCATCGAGCTGGACAAATGGCGTAAAGACGCGCTGCAGGTCTTCCTCCGCGATGCCGACACCGGTATCCTTGACGACGATTTCAATTCCGTCGCGAGCCCTTGCCAAAATTTCGACGTGGCCGCCGCGAGGTGTGAATTTTATCGAGTTGGTGAGAAGATTAAGCACAATCTGTTTCACACCACGTTCTTCTCCATCCAGAAACGGCAGGTCATCGCTATAATCGGATTCGACCGTCACGCCGCCGGACTCAGCACGATGAACAAGCATCCGCATGGCTGAATCAATTGTGCGGGTCACGTCCATAGGATGGGGCTGCAATTCGCGGCGACCGACTTCGATTTTCGAAAGATCGAGGATGTCGTCGATGACCGCCAGCAGATGGCGGCCGCTGTCATAGATATCGTTGATGAAATCCTGATACTGAGGATGACCCAAAGGCCCGTATAGCTCGTCCCGAAGAACCTCGGCAAACCCGATGACGGCATTGAGCGGTGTTCTAAGCTCATGTGTCATGTTGGCGAGGAATTCGGATTTGGCTCTGTCGGCGAGGATGGCGCTATCGCGGGCATCGACCAACAAATTCTCCGCGTGTTTTTCACTCGTGATATCGGTGAGTACGAGAATGACGGCACCGTCGGAAGAGTGCCGCCGCCGGGCGCGGAGCCAACGGTCACCAATGCTAAAGTCGGATCGGTCTAGAATGTCGCCACCCTGCTGGCTGAAGAGATCGGCGATCTCCGAACGGTTCGCTTTTCTTTCGACGGCGTCGGCAAGTGCTGGAAACAGTTTTAGAGCCCAGGGGTTGGCGAGTATGAGACGGTCTTTGGTATCAAAGACGAGCAAACCAACGTCGATTGCGCCGATAACGGATTCGAGGATGTCTGGTACGTTGCTGGTCTGATCGAATTCGGACATTCCCGTTTGCCTTCGATTGTCGGTGGCAGCAGAAACGGAACGGTTTCCGCAGGGTAGTCGCAAAAGCCAAGAATTACACTAGGCGATTTTCTCGAAGTGCAGCGGGCTGCCGAATCGGGTTCCTACCGGCGGCGTGTGCTAAATGCCCAGTTGCGCGCCCGGTTTTCAAGCTGCTGTTGCGCGCGATAGTTGCGTGGCGGCCAGACTGCGAAGGGGCCTTTGAGACGTGGCTTGTTATTTGTTCTTGAAGACGCGGCCAATACCTTGCGGGGGGCCGTGTTGGCAATTCGTTTTTTCCGTTTTTCCTTATTGTCGCGGGCACGGATGTTTTGCCGCGCTTTGAATACTTTATTGCCATATCGGCGCTGCCGGTCAGGATCGGAGGAATGATAGAACCGCACGGCGCGTTGCCAACCACGCTTTTGCGTATACAGTTTTTTCAAGAATGATGCGGCATAGGCGACGTTTGCCGTCGGTTCGAACGCTTGACGGAGAGATTGAAAAGCATCCGGATGATAGGCGAGATTGATTTGCATGCAGCCGACATCAATGTTTCGGATTCCCTGACCCCGCAAGGTTTCGACGGCCCGGATGGCTTCATGCCGGTTTCGGTAAAATTTACCTTCGCCTTTGGCGGTTACCGTCCAGGGCCAGGCAATGTTTGCCCCCGTCTTCTGGTCCCAACGTCCCGATTCCACAGACGCGATCGCGGCGAGCAATTGCCGTGGAATGCCGCTGCGCCGTTCTTCGGCGCCGATGGCAGTAGCGCAAAGCAATTCCGTATTTTCAATGGTTTGTCGAGCCAATGTAGGCGAAATGCCGCATGACGCCGCAATCGCGGTACAAGCGAGGAGCCATCGAAAGGCGGTCTTTTTCTTGCTAACCATCACCCCGAATACGCAAGGAACGTGCCACTTTAGCTCGGCCTACAACGGCTAGCATATCTGCGATTCGTCTCCCGTCCCCGCTGGCCCGCAGCAACGGTCCAGCGGCGAACCGTCATCGTCCAATTAACACGAAGAGCCATAAGACAGGCACGTCAGGATTAAACGGAACCGTTTCCGGTTCCATCTAATCCTGTGAAGGTGCTTTATTATCGATAAGTAGATCAGATTGACGCGATTGTTGGATCGCTATAAGCGATTCCAACAATCGCAATCTGATCTAGCCACCGATTGGCGCCAAAATCATGATTAAGGAATGTTAGCCTGATTACACCTCCCTAGGTGGATATTGCAAATACGAGAAAATCATGAGTGTGTGTCTCGTTATGGGTAGGCGGTCGCGACGCCGTAAATTGCATGTTGAATGGGCGGCGAAAAATTATTTTATATAGTCGATACAATGGTTTAAGGAAAAATGAATATCATGAACTCATGTTAACTCCATTTTTTTACGGAACGGAAATTCTAAGGTCCTATACCTGTTCTATCACCGAGGAAGCCGCAAAAAAATAAGGGCGAATCTTGTGGTTCCTCGTCGTAAAACGGAGTGTAGGTAATGGCGAGAATTTTGGTCGCCGAGGACGATAAAGCAATGCGGGTCTTCCTGGATCGGGCATTGAGTCACTCAGGTCATGAGGTCAACGCGGTGCCGAGCGGGGAGACCGCGGAACGCTGCGCGGAATCCGAGGCATTTGATCTTCTGCTGACGGATATCGATATGCCGGGTCTCAACGGCGTTGATCTGGCGCGCCGGATGTTAAAAAAGTCGCCGAAGCAGGCGGTCCTGTTCGTAACGGGCTTCGCAGCACAGGCGTTGGAAGCGACAGATGTGCTGGCCACGGGCGCGCAAGTTCTATCGAAACCATTCGCATTGTCCGATCTCGTCGCTCAGGTCGATGGTGTCCTTGCGCGCGGCATTCCGTCATCGCAAACCTAGCCGGGGCGGCTTCGGTCGGCTAGCGCTTGCATTCGTCACCTAAATGAATATAACCGCATCCCACGGGGGCGCGTAGCTCAGCGGGAGAGCACTACGTTGACATCGTAGGGGTCGCTGGTTCAATCCCAGCCGCGCCCACCATTTACCCGTCGGAAAGCAGTGACTTAGGTCGCTGCTTTTTTCTTGGAAAGTTCTAGGATGTTGCCGCGTGCAACAGTTTTGCAACAAGCTGGGGCAAAAAGGTCTCGGTCTGTACTCTTATTCAGGTCCCAAAGGTACTCGTCAATCGCTATTGCAGCGCCCTGCAAGTAGCTTTGATCGTATTCGCCGTATATAAGAGTAGTCCGAAATTCGGGCCTCCTGCGTCCGAGCAAGACTGCAATCTGGTGCCTCTGGCACCTGTCGAGCTCGCAAAATCGTCGTCATTTTGTGCCGGATCGAATAAGGCACCAGCTTGGGAAGATTTATACTCTCCCTGACACGCGTCCGACTAAATACGCTCTGCAGGCTGTCAACATTTCGATAGGGAACATACCGCGGTCGTAGCTTCCAGGGTCTGTCGATGGCAAAGTTGAACATACGCCGTACCGTGGACAACGTCCTATTGGCTCGGACTACCGAACCGGCAAGTAGCGGTTTCGGCCTCAACGGGTAACGACCCTTTGCCGTAAATAAGGCGGCGGCTGGCAGGTCAAGCGCCAGCATTTTGTCCACGGGCCCGGAAACCGTGAACCTGGCACCCTCCTTTCCAGCGTACACCGAGGCGCGTCGGTCAACCTCGTGACTTCCTCGTCTGGAGCACGGTTCCAGCAATGCCGTTATCGTCGACTTGTATATGCAACCGTCCTCTCGGTCCGTCCCATGGTTCCGCATCGGTGACCCAAGGAAAGGCCGCATAGGGTGGTCTCCAGCAACACAAATGGAGAAACATCATGAATGTTGGAAAATTCACCAAAACCGAAAACGGCTCTTTCGAGGGCCTAGTCGAAACCCTGAGCTTCAGTACCGAGATGCGGATCGACCTAATCGAAAAGACCGCGTGCCAAGCTACCGGGTCGATATTACACACAGCTATGTCAAGATCGGTGCCGGCTGGGGCGCAAAGTCACAGTGCATCGGAGGCCCCTACATCTCCATCAAGATCGACGATCCGGGCTTCGCCCACCGTAGTGGTCATAAGCCTATGCCTTCCTTGCAGTTTGAGCTGTCACCGCCTGGACGCAAGGCCGTCCCGTACAAGGCGAAGAACCGCCTCACCTCGGAAGAAGGCCTGTTAGCGCTCTTGTAGGTTTTTCCGATATTCCTCTGCCGATTCTCGAACGGTCGCGGCAAAGATTTCGGCGATTTGTGATAGCGGCCTCCGGGCCGGAGACAACACGCCGTATTCATAGATGATGGCAGGCCGAAAAGGCCTGACCTGTATTCCCTGTTTGACGAAACTTTCCGCTGTGAATGGGTCGACGACGGACACGCCGAGGCCCGCTGCGACGAGCTCACAAACAGACGAAGCTGTCTGTGTTTCGATGGCCATGTTGCGCTGCACCGAGGCCTCCGCAAAGACCATATCGATCTCGAAGCGGGCCAGCGTATCCGGAGAGAGCGAAATAAACGGGTCCTCCGCAAGGTCTTTGGCGCGAATTATTTTGCGGTTGGCGAGTTTATGCCCGTGGGGTAGCACACAGACCCCGCTGACCTTGGTCAGGGAACTGATGTCTGTCTTGGGGTAGTCGAAAGGCAGCGTTGCGAACGCCAAGTCAAACTGTTGCGCATCGACCCGGTTCTTCAGTTCACGCCGCACCGCGATATCCAGCGTTACGGTGATTTCCGGATGGATCGCCCGAAAACTTGTCAGAGACTTGGGTAACAGCCATCGCGCGAGCGGTGTCGGAACCACGAGGCGGAGATGTCCGTGCCGTAGCAGACGAATGTCCTCTGCAACCTGTCGCAAGCGGCCAAGGACGGCAAAGGTATTTTGCGCCTCTCTGAAGAATGCTTCTCCTTCGGCTGTCGGGTGCAGCCTCCCCTGGCGGCGCTCGAATAAGGTAAATCCCACATCAAGCTCAAGGCTATGAAGATAGCGGCTCACCGCCGGCTGGGTAATGTGCAGCATTTCCGCGGCCCGGACTGTCGTGCCGGCAAGCATGACGGCACGAAAGGCATTGAGCTGACCTAGATTTATCTGTCCTTGCTTAGCGAATCTCGTTGCCGAAATGAGCACAACGATAAAGCAATTCCTATAACATTAAAGCATAGAAATAGTAAAATTACTGATTAGACGGCATAGGGAAAAATCGCCATCCTTAGTTCAATGCTAGCGGTGGTTCGTCAATGTGCCGGGATTTGTGGGGAAAAACTCGTGAATTTAGATTCTAACAACGCCATCAAAAATACCCTTCTAATTAAGAACGCAGCAGGCTCGCCCGGGTCGATCAAAAGAAGCGGCGTGATGACGAAGGCACGGCAGATAACTTACAAAATCGAACAGAGCGTCATGATAATCTCAGCGGCCATCGACCGCGTTTTTGCGCTCACGGATCTCGGCATTCGCCTTCATGACATCGAAAACAGCACAACGCTAAAGCCTGCGGAAGCAATTGAGAAGATCCGACAAGAAGTGAACCGCTACGCAAGTGAATCGACCACGGGACAACGGCCGTTTTTCTGCAACCAGAACGCTCGGTCCGTGAGCTGCAATTGGCATGACGAATTTGACACATGCAAACAACCAAAGTCGCGGACGCCCGACCGTTTCGGTCTTGCGCGCAATATTGATCGTGCTTGCACCAATGCGCTCGAGCAGGTCTCTGCGACTTAACAATTGTTCCTCAGCTAGAAAACGACACATAATCAAGGAAACAATCAAATGGGACAGACAGTTGAACAATTCGGTGTCCGGTTCCGCGAAATCCTGAAGCGGAATCCGGGTCCGGAGGGCGTCGAGCAGGTCCGGCAGGGGTTGGAGAAAATTCTGGTCGACGAAGGCATTGTCGCGGCGCATTTGGGGCCGGACGAAGAATCCCAACGTAAGATCATTTACGAAGATCCGGAACTGGAATTTTGTATACTCGCGCACGTCTTTAAGGGCGCGAAGGACAGTCCGCCGCATGATCACGGGCCGACCTGGGCGGTCTACGGACAGGTGACGGGAAAGACGGAGATGACCGAATACCGGGTCGTCGAAGTCCCGGAGGCCGAAACGACCGGTAAGGTCGAAGCAGTCAAGACCTACGAAATGATGCCGGGAATGGCGGTTGCCTACAATATCGGCCAGGTGCATTCGCCCAAGCGCGATGGCGAAACGCGTCTGATCCGAATTGAAGGCAAGAACGTGACGAAGATCAGCCGCAGCTCCTTCGAGACGGTCTGAATTGGCTTCCGAACAGTGACCGGAGTAGCGCTTTGGGCACTAATATCGCCAGTCGAGTTCTCCGGCACCTCTTAATCTCGATTGCGATCGTGTCTGATTTTGCTCCTTCAAGGAAGCGACATCGGCCCACTCGCGCCAACAGGCCGCTGCAACACAAGCTGGATACAAAATGATGGGTAGTCTGACACGCGGTCTACCCCGTTAGAAATTGGAGAAGCCACAATGAATTTCGATTTGCAGGAAAAAGTCGCGTTGGTGACTGGTGGCGGTCGAGGCATCGGTAAGGCAATTGCCCTTTCACTGGCGCAGCAGGGTGTGAATATTGCGCTCTGCGGGCGCACGCCGGAAACGCTGGAACAGACTGCCGAGGAAATTCGTGCGCACGGCGTCCAGGCTTGGCCGATCGTGGCCGATGTTAGCCGATTGCCGGACGTACAGAACTTCGTGAAGCAGGCCGCAGCGGAGGCAGGGCGCGTCGATATCTTGGTCAATAACGCTGTGACTTCATTGCGGGCGCCGTTCGACGAGCAGACCGACGACGATTGGCGCTACCACATCGACGTAAAACTGATGGGATATATTCGAAGCGCGCGCGAAGTCCTCCCTTACATGGCGCAGCAAGGGTGGGGCCGGATCGTCAATATTGGTGGCATGACGGCGCGAATTGCCGCGCCACTACGCGTGACCAACGGCATTGTCAACGCGGGCGTTGCCAATTTTACCAAGCAGTTCGCTGGCCATGTCGCCCCGCACAACATCACTGTCAACTGCGTGCATCCCGGCACGACCGCAACCGACCGGATGGTGACTGGCTTCGAACGCTACGCGCGAGACGCGAATGTCAGCGTGGCAGAAATTGAGAAGCGGCAGGTGGCGCAAATTCCTATGGGCCGGCTAATCCAGCCGCAAGACATCGCCTCAGCGGTGCTGTTCTTCTGCTCCCCAATGGCGGACATCGTGACCGGACAGGCTCTCGCTGTGGACGGCGGCTCGGCGACTTCGGTGAACTACTAAGCGACAAAATCCAATAAGGGGGATAACCGCCATGATTACCGCGATTGTACAATTCCAGCTCGGAAACGATGTCACCACCGATCAGGCTGCGGCGATGTTCCGAGATACGGCACCGCGCTACCTTGGCATGAGCGCGCTGATCCGGAAATATTACATCTTCGATCCCGCGACCCGAAAAGCCGGAGGCTGCTATCTATTCGAAAGCAAGGCGGCAGCCGAGGACGTCTTCGACGCGGAATGGAAATCCCTCGTCACCGCAAAATATGGTTCCACGCCGGAAACGACTTTCTTCGAAACGCCTGTCGTCGTCGACAATGTTCAAAACGAAATTATCGGCCTTGAGCGAGATGCCTGATCTCGTCATTGCAGTCTTGGCGTTGCCTGGCGGTCTCTTCAACACCGACGCTAACGCGTGTCCAACGGGAAGAGGCCCAAACGTAAGGGCGAGGGCGTGATACTAGACGCCACATTTGCCGTTCTCGCAATTGGCGCGGTCGCTTTCTTCGTCGGCGGATCGGTGAAGGGGGCATTTGGTTTCGGACTGCCACTTGTCGCGGTGCCTCTGCTCGCCTCGGTGACGGCACCGGCGACGGCGGTCTCCCTCATGTTTATTCCCGTACTCGTCGCCAATATCTGGCAGGCGTTTCAGGGCGGTTATTATACCGGCGCTCTCAGAAGGTTTTGGCCGTTTCTGCTGGCATTGACGGTCGCGACCGTTTTGGCCGTACAGTTCGTCGCCACTGTCGACCCAAAAATCGTTACGACAACATTAGCCGCAATCATCATCTTCTTCGCTGTATTCCAACTCAGGTCGCCGCGATTCGATATCTCGCCCCGTTCGGAGAAATGGCTGACACCTAGCGTCGGGATCGTCGCGGGGATCGTTGGCGGTATATCCGGTTTGTTCGGCTTGCCTCTCGTGATTTATCTCGTCTCGCTGAAATTGCCGAAGGACGAGTTCGTCGCGACGGCGTCGTTTTGTAACCTTGTGGCTTCCCTGCCGCTCTTCGCAGCGCTTGCCTGGCACGGGTTCCTGGACGGCGAGACCGCGATCGCGTCCGGCGTTGGCGCGGTGATCGCATGGTTGGGCGTTCTTGCGGGCACCTGGTCGCGAAGCCGCATTCCGCAAGAAACGTTTCGGAAAATTCTACTGTACTTGTTGATCGTGGTCGGCCTGAACTTGCTCCGACGCGCGGTCCTGTGATCGGTTGGTTATTTAAAATCGCAAAGGAACGTTGACCATGCAATTCTATGATTTTTTCCGCTCATCAGCAGCACATCGGGTTCGGATCGCGATAAACCTCAAGAATATAACGTGTAACTGGTACGACGTTCGGATAACCGAGAACGAAAACCTCAAGCCTGACTATCTCGCGCTCAACCCGCTTGGTATCGTTCCGACGCTAGTGGATGGCGATACCACGATAACGCAATCGATCGCGATTATCGAATATCTGGACGAGCTCTATCCCGAGCCGCCGTTGCATCCGGAAACGCCGGAGGCGCGGGCGAGGACGCGATCTCTCTCGCTTTCCATTGCGTGCGAAATACACCCACTCAATATCGGGCGCGTCGTGAAATTTTTGTCGGGTGATCTGCAAGTGGATGAAGAGGGTATTCAACGCTGGTGCCTGTGCTGGCTGACGACCGGTTTGAACGCCATTGAAGCTCTATTGAGTTCGACCCCCGGGACGGGAGAATTCTGTCAAGGTGACTCACCAACGATGGCCGACGTCTGTTTGGTCCCGCAGGCGTACAACGCGTTGAATAGATTTAAGCTGGATATCGGTGCATACCCGACAATCCAACGTATTTACGAGACGTGTATGACGATACCTGCATTTGCCAGTGCTTCACCTGACGTGAAAGCGTCTTCATATTGAAGCCGGAATTTCCGAACCGGAGCCCCGCTGTCTTTCAAAACGGCTGGTGGCTGCTCTTTCCGCATTTCTCGAATGAGTTAGAACCTGCCGATTTTTCTCGCAGTAGGCATTACGAAATGTGTGTGGAGGAGACCGAGCAACGCGTGTCAATTATCATGGTGATACGCCGACGATGGTCAACATCGCCTTAGTATCTTGGGCGCTCGCCGCGCACGGCCTCATGCATATGGTCATCACCAACGCCTGGAAGGGCGATCCCTATCCGATCGAGACACCGGTCCTGTACATGGCCTGGAACTCGGCGATGAACACGCCCGAGACGATCCGTATGCTGACCGACAAATGCGGAGACCGGTACGCACAAAGTTCCGCGCAGCATCTATTCCGACGCCTTCTACTCCGAGACGGTCGCCTATGCCGACCAGATCTTGCCGGACACCACTTATTTCGAGCGATGGGACTGCATCTCGCTGCTCGGAATTTACACCGCGTTCGGGCTGTTGCCGGAAGGGCGGTGGTTCGGTCTCACCGGTCTCTGCCTGGCGCTCGCGCTGATCACCGCCGGGCAGCTGTCTTCAACCTTCCATCTCGGTCATCCGGAACACGCGTGGCGTGCGGTCACGCAATGGCGTTCCTCCTGGCTGTCCCGCGAAGGGGGATTGGCGCTGTCGTGTCTATTCGGTGTCGTCGTCGAACGCTGGCTCTTCTTTGCCGAGGCGGAACACGTCGAGCAGATCGATCGCCGGTCCAGCCCTCCCGGAATTCCGAAATGGGCTGGCCCACGAATATCCGATGCCACGTGACACGATTTTGATCGGATCGTTCTCGCCATTGAGGACGATTCGATTATTCGCCGACACCAGGAATATCGACCTGCTCGATAAAAATTCCTCAACTTTTGCCGAGTTGATCCAGTGTTACTCCACAACAATCGTGTAGGTGTAGGACGAACCGTCGCCGCTTTCGAGATTGCCGGGTTCGCGCAGCAGCGCCAATGTCGGTTGGTATTTGCCTGTCTTACTACCGGCCGTGAAATGCAGCTGCAGGATTGCGCCACCCCAACGCTTGCCCGGTTTTGGGGCGATTTGCTCGGTCGGTTGGGAAAGCATGAGCTTGCCATCTTTCAGACCGGTCTTCAGTTCCTGACCCTTCGCACCCTTCGGCGCCTTTCCAAGCACACCGCCAATGATTGTATCGCTGCTAGGATCCAGCGTGCCATCACCGTTGGTGTCCTGCACGATCAAACCACCATTATAGCGCTTGATGCTCGCGGGCCGCTTGTAGGACATGGCGTTGAGTTGCTGCGTCGATAGCACGCCCGCTCCTTCGGTCCCTTGTTTGAATGTTGATAGGCCGTCACCCGATACCCCTTTTGCCTGTGCGTACATCATAAGCGTTACTGGGACCGTCCCTGACGTCTTGCCGAGGGTGTCGCCGGATTTTACGCGTTGCCAATTGTGGTTCCGCCGTTTGTCTGTGAAATTCGTTGGTAGGATTTGCGGGACAGCTGTTTTGAGAAATTCGATCTTTCCGCTGCCTCCGTTGATGACCTTTCCCGCGCCATCGATAAACCGAACTGAGACTGTTCCACTATCACCCTTGTTGATGAAGGCGCTTTGTCTGAATCCGATATGCAGCACCTTAATGCCGCGCTGCGGGATCGGGTCTAATTTCGAGCCGGGTGCGGGGGACATGATCGATTCTGCCGGCAATCCCTTGTCCGATGTTGGGGTGAAAACAAACGTGTTGTCGTTGTTGCCGGCTTTGACGCTGTACCCGATCTTCTTGCCGGGCAGCCCTTGCTGCGGGGCACCCGTGACAAGCATGACCGCGGCTTGAGACAAAGCGACATTCCAATCACGCTCGTATCCACCGCCCAATTCGACTTCGAGTCTGCCGCCAGCTGGAATGCCATATCCAATGACCTTGGGGTCCATAAAGGCTGCACCGCTTGCATCCGGCTTTTGCAAATAGACATTCACGCCGACGCGGCCGGACTGTACCGTTCCGGCAGCGGATAGGGGGGCATTGACAATCGTATTGACGATTCCATCTGCCACCGCTGCCGTGCTGGTCACACCAACACCTAGTGCACACAAAATCGCAAATCTACTAAGCCTCATGTCCTGTTCCTTTCCCTGGAAAATTTCCGCCCCGCGAGCCGGGTTAGCTTCGGTTTCTCATATCACATTCGTAAAAACGAATATCTTGAACTTGGATCACATTCGTGTGAAGCACGCGGCAAGGAAGGCCTTCACGCGCGTCAACTTATTGAGAGGATCGTGCTTTGTCGTTGGTCCCGATATTCGGTTCTGCGAATATAAGCATGGACCCTATTGGTTGGGAGCTTTCCGATGACAATGATAAATCGCATTGTCTTTTTGCTTATCATGACGCTCGTTGCGTTTAGTGCCGGCCTTACGGCGCTCGCCGCGTCGGCACAACTCGCTACGCCGCCGGTTCCTGGACCGAACGGTATGCCGACGCAGTCGTGGTTCAAGGAAAGTTCGGGAGATTTGGCGCAAGACCTCGTGGAAACCATCAAACAAGGCAAGCTTTTAGCGATCGTTTGGGAACAGCGCGGGTGCTACTATTGCAAGCAGATGCACGAGGTGAACTTCCAGGATCACGAGGTCATGCAATATGTCCGCCGCCGGTTCGAATTCGTGCAACTGAACTTGCATGGCAATCGGGTGATGTTGGATCTCGGTGGCGATGCCACGACTGAAGCCAGGTTAGCTCAAAGGAACCGAGTCACGGGGACGCCAACGGTCCTGTTTCTGGATCGGGAAGGCAAGGAAGTATTCCGCATGCCGGGCTACGCCAACCCGCCATTATTTCTGACCGTTTTCGAATACGTCTCTGACAGGGCTTACGTTTCGCAATCGCTGAGGGATTATATTGCGGCGAAAATCTCCGACGCCAAGATAGGGAAAGAAATCAGGCAGACCAATTAGATCTGTCTTTTGAGTCGATGGTCTGTAACAGATAAAAAAGAGGGATGCTTTTTACGGCATCCCTCTTGTCGCCAAGGGAGTTGGCGAGGTTTCGAAACAGCCTGGGAGGGCTAGTTGCGAACCGATGGCGTTTCGACGGGCAATCCTCTGCCGCGCCACGCTAAATAAAGTTCGAGGTTCGTATATTCATCAGAGCCAGCGGCGTACGGTTGGGCGCGAACCTGTTTATTGCAACCGCGAAACCGACGGTGCAGTGAACCCGGTTTTTGCCATTTCAGACGATAGGTCGGGAAGCCGTTGCTGTGTCCTTGCGATAACAGATTGGCGCGTATCATGTTGCCAGCGTTATCCTGATGACAATTTGAGCACGCCATGTCGAGCAACCCGCGGCGCTGATTGTAGAAAGCCTTGCCCTTTTCGAAAAATGGCTTGGCATCGCCGTCGACCTTGACATTGACTTGTTGGCCCCGGGACTGATGGCGGACATAGGACGTCACGGACAGCATTTCCGTCGACTCCCACTTGAACGGCTTGGCCTTCATCCGTTCTGTCCGGCATTGGTTGATCCGCTGTTCGACATTCATCAATTTGCCCGTTGTTTTTTCATAAACCGGATAGCGGGCACCAACTGTGTTCATCGTATCTTCGGCATTCTGATGACAGCTTTCGCACGCTTTGCCTTCCGTACCATCGACCTTGGACCACAGCTCTTCTCCCTGGTCGACCCAGACCATTGCCGGGTTCATGACGTCGTCATCCTGCATGGCGCGGGTTTCGGGGATTGCATAGGTATAGCCCGAGCGAATGTCGCCGACCTGATAGTCGCCCCATTTCTTCTCGTCAGCCTTGGCGGGCGCGGTCAGCGCGACCGCAATTGCACAAGCACCGAGCGCGCTCCAAATTAATTTGTGCATCGTTTCCTCCCGTCTTCAACTCACGTTGATTTTCGCTTTTTTCGAGTAGATCGATCCGTCGTCGTCGGTCCAGGTCAACTCGACTTCACCGCTTTCGGTCGCCACCGTATGGAACGACATATACGGGTTCGCCGAAACCGCCGGATGCCAGTCGGCACTGAAGACTGTTTCGCCGTTATATTTGCACTCGAACTTATTAATGATCTTACGCGGTATCTTCTTTCCGCTTTTCTTATCCTTGCGCTGACCGGATTCCATCTTGTGCGAAACCAGGGTTTTGATCTCGAAGATCTCACCCTTGGAAACTTTTTTCGGCACGCGCACGCGGGGTTTAACTTTAGCCATTTATATTACTCCTTCGCGTCCCTGATTAGCCGCCGCAGCCGCCGATCGTGACCTTGACTTGAGCCTTGCTCACATGGACTGAACCGTCGCTTTTCTCAGCCACGGCAACGATATTCTGCGTCTTGGCGAGGCGCATCCTAATCGATGCTTTCGCCTTGCCGCTGCGCGGCGTGAAATGGAACGAGGCGATCTCAGGATTGGGATTGCCATCCGCGAAAAAATGGATGCTTTTGATGTGATCCGCCTTGGTCATTGGACTATCCATGCTCACCGTCAGCGGCACGGTGCTGCCATTCTCCGCGATCTCTGGCAAATCAAGATTTATGCCGCCGGTTTTCTCTTTCCTGTCGCCAACAATTTTCTTTATGTAGGCGTCCACTTCCGCCGCACCGGCCAACGCGCCTCCGGCCGGTAACACCATCGCGGCGAAGGTGGCAGCGCTAACCGTCACGATCATCTGCCGTCGCGAAAGGCCTTCGCTTGTGTTTGACTTATTCATCCTATTCTCCTGAAACATCGAGCTGCCTCGCGGTACGGATAACCATGCCGTTCCGCCTGGCTCTACTCATCCTTGAGCGTCGTCAAATAGGCGACCACGTCCTCGACCTGCTGTGCGTTGAGAATCGTTTTCCCCTGCCATTTCTTCATAACTCTCGTCAGTTCCGTATTCCGGTAAAATGCGGGCATGAAAGTTTCGGCATTGGCAATTTTCGGATTCACAATTCGCAGCCGCAATTCGGCCACCGAATATCGTTTCGCCACACCGCGTAGATCTGGCCCAATTTCGCCGTGGAATTGCTGTTCGGGCACGGGCATCTTGTGACACGCGAGGCAATTGCCGAGTTTACGGTTTATCGCCACTTTACGGCCATTGACCGGATCGCCCGGTTTCCCTGTCAGCGATTCTGGTATTTTCTCATTTTCCACGACCGAATATTTGACAAGTTCTGCCGCCGCCACACCGCCAATGGGCGTTCCGCCTAACGTTAGGCACACGACTGGCAGAACTCCGAGAATGAGTTTTAGGACACGCACGCTTTATCCTCCCTAATAGATGCTTGCGGTATTATGCTGCGCTTAAGCGCTTATTCATTACATCGTATTCGCTATATATAATTTATCAATAGCGAATGTGTTTAAGTTTCATCGTGCCGTTTATAAAGTTCTAAAACGGGATCGGCGCCTCAGGGAATAGGGCGCAAACTCAGTTCGGAATGCGCCGCTTTAACAAAACCGTATTTGGAATAAATCGACTGAGCGGTGTCCGTGGTCAGATAATCCAAATAAGTCCGAGCGTTCGCCTGATTGCGCCCAATTTTCAGCGCACCGATTGCATAGCCGACTTTACTTTCCTTATTGAGGGGAGCGGGAATGGCAACCCCGTCAATGTTGCGCTTATGCTTTTTCGCTTCGATGATTTCCGTCGTCCAGACGATGCCAATATCTGCGATGCCGCGCTCGATACGATCAGGTGTTTCGCGATGATGGCGCTTCGTAAACCAAGTCTTTCCCTTGATCGCCCAACACCCGCGGCATTCTGCATTACCCGTGATCTTTTCGTAAAGATTCAGGTCGCGCAACATTTCGGCTCCGTAAAACTTGAAAATTCCCTCGGTCAGCGGGTTCGGGTGGGAGTGGACAATGTCGTCGCGCGCCAGATCTTTCGGACCCATGATGTTTTTTGGGTTCCCTTTGGCAATCATCAACTCGAGCTTGTTATGTGTGTAGATGAAAAACGTATCCATCTTCCCGAGGCCCTTTAGCTTCTTTAGATGGCCAAGGTTGACGCTCGCGAAAATATCCGGATTCATCGCCGTGTTTTGGCCATTAATCTGACCCTGTTTAAGGATCTGTCCTTTCAGGATCTGCCCCGGTGGAATTGTTTCGACATAGACTGTCTTGACGCCCGAATTGCGCTTTTGGAAGTCCTTGATCAGTTCTTCCATGACCATGAACTGATTACCCGCGAGATAAAGGACAAGGTCGGCTTTGTAAGAGTCTTCGATTTTACCGTAATCGACTTTCCCGCCGACGTGGAACGTTCTGTAATCCTTATTGTGCCCGGCGTCC
>JAJFJB010000527.1 GCA_021774435.1 Alphaproteobacteria bacterium | reverse complement strand
GCGTCGAGGACCATCGGCCCGCAATCATCCATGTCGATCGTATAGGTATCGACCTTCGGGTTTTCCCCATCATCCGGGTTCCACCGATAGATCTTGAACGTCTTCGTATTGCTGGCGCCTTGCGGTGCGGGCCACGATTTGCCCGTCCCAACTTTTGAATTCTTGGGGAGACTGAATTCGGCCATGATTACCCCTTCTTATTGCTCTGCCGTAACCGACGATGCGTGCGAGACCGTTATCCCTAGTAGACCCGTGCCTTGGGCGGGAAAGGTTGAATCTCATTCGTCAGCGTTTCCATGTGAACCGGACGGTAATCGATCTTGACCTTGTAGTCGTCATCGATCCACGCGATCGTGTGTTTCATCCAGTTCTCATCATCACGGTCCGGCACATCATCGCGGGCATGCGCGCCACGTGATTCGTTCCGGTTTGCCGCCGAACTCATGGTAACGGCGGCCTGTTCGACGAGATTTTCAAACTCCAGCGTCTCCACCAGATCGGAATTCCACACCATGGACCGGTCGCTGACCTTGATGCTGGAAACGGCGTCGGTCACGTCCTTCATCTTGGCGACGCCTTCATCCATGACTTCCTGTGTGCGGAAAACAGCGCAATTGTTCTGCATGACATGCTGCATCTGCAACCGGAGTTCAGCAGTGGGCGTATCGCCGCTCGCGTGACGCAGTTTGTCGAAACGGTCGAGCGATGCTTCACCGGCATCCGCGGGCAACGGACGGTGCGATTCGTTCTTGTCGACGATGTCGCCGCAATGATTCGCCGCCGCGCGGCCAAACACGACCAGATCGAGCAGCGAATTCGACCCCAGCCGGTTCGCGCCATGAACCGAGACGCAAGCGGCTTCACCGACAGCCATGAGGCCTGGAACAGGTGTATCCGGATTACCGTCCTTCAAGGTCAGCGCTTGGCCCTTATAGTTCGTCGGAATGCCGCCCATATTGTAGTGACACGTCGGAATTACCGGAATCGGTTCGGTCGTTACATCAACGCCGGCGAAAATCTGTGCGGTTTCCGCGATACCGGGCAGGCGCTCCTCGATCAACGCTGAATCGAGATGCTCAAGATGCAGGAAGATGTGATCTTTCTTCTCACCGACACCGCGGCCTTCGCGAATTTCCATCGTCATCGACCGGCTGACAACGTCGCGGCTGGCTAGATCCTTGGCCGACGGTGCGTAGCGTTCCATGAACCGCTCGCCTTCGCTATTCGTCAGATAGCCGCCTTCGCCACGCGACCCTTCGGTAATCAGGCAGCCCGAGCCGTAAATACCCGTCGGATGGAACTGAACGAATTCCATATCCTGCATCGGCAGTCCGGCGCGGAAGACCATGCCGGCGCCATCGCCCGTGCAAGTATGCGCAGAGGTCGCGGAGAAATAGATTCGGCCGCCACCGCCCGTGGCCATGATGACCTGTTTGGCGCGGAAACGATGAATCGTGCCATCATCAAGGTTCCATGCCATGACACCACGGCACACACCGTCTTCCATGATCAAATCGAGGGCGAAATATTCGATATAGAATTCTGCCTCATGCTTCAGTGACTGCTGATACAGCGTATGGAGCATTGCGTGACCGGTACGGTCCGCCGCGGCGCAGGTCCGTTGT
Organism: Alphaproteobacteria bacterium; assembly: GCA_021774435.1. GTDB lineage: Bacteria > Pseudomonadota > Alphaproteobacteria > UBA8366. The sequence goes on along the minus strand of JAJFJB010000527.1, from coordinate 5,407 downwards.
GCCTGAACGCCTTCGCCAAATTCGGTCGTCATGCCACCGAAGGCGCGCTGGTAGATCTTGCCATCGGGCGTCCGGCTAAACGGCACCCCATAATGTTCAAGTTCGACAATCGCCGGCACCGCTTCACGGCACATATATTCGATCGCGTCCTGATCGCCGAGCCAATCGGAACCCTTCACGGTGTCGTACATGTGCCAACGCCAATCATCGGGGCCCATATTGCCCAATGCGGCCGATACGCCGCCCTGCGCGGCAACCGTGTGGCTACGGGTTGGAAAGACCTTGGTTATGCACGCCGTCTTGAGCCCGCGTTCGGCGAGACCAAACGTCGCCCGGAGACCTGCGCCACCCGCGCCAACGACAACGACATCATAGGTGTGATCGATAATCGGATATGCCTGACCCATCGCGTCTTATCCTCCAAAGGCAACTTTAAGTACGGCAAACCCCGCACCAACCGCGAGCAGCAGACTCGCACCTTTCATCAACATCAGTGAGGCGATCTTGATACCCTCACCATGAACATAGTCTTCAATAACGACTTGCAGACCAAGCTGCATATGATGAAAAGTTGCCACAATAAGTACCAACATCAGTACCGCATTCATCGGCGACTGCAACCAAGCGATCGCAGCGGTATGATCCGCACCCGCCAACGCGATCACGGAATACACAAACCAAAGCGTCAACGGGACCAGCGCAACCGCTGTTACGCGCTGCACCCAGAAATGATGGGTACCGCTCTTCGCGGAACCGAGACCGCGAACACGACCAAGAGGAGACATTAGGCTCATCACATTCCTCCCATCGTCGAGTAGCCGGCAAACCAGGCGATCGCCGTCAATACGATCGCCGCAACGAATACCGTATATCCGGAATTCCGTGCGGTATCGAGTTCGAAGCCCCGACCCGTGTCCCAGAAGAGATGCCGTATGCCATTGCAAAGATGGTAGAAGAGCGCCCATGTCCATCCCAACAGACAGAGCCTGCCGATCCAGTGCGCGATTACGGTCTGCACCATGTCAAAAGCAGCCGCGCCATCCGCTAGCGCAAGAAGCCACCAGACCAAAATTATAGTGCCAATTGCGAGCCCAACGCCGGACGCTCGATGCAAGATCGACAACGCCATCGTCCATTCCCAAGCGTAGATTTGCAAATGAGGCGAAAGCGGTCTGTCGCCGTTGCTCATAGCCACCCCCTAATTAACGACCCCGATAAAACCCGTTCTGGTTCAATTTGGCTCATAGAACCATCGCTTTTGACTTACGCTGCTTTAGAAGCCAAGTCAACGACACCGAATAATACCGTAAAATAGCCAATCGCCAAATTTCCAAACTATATATCAGTATTGTTGTACTGCGTAACATCACGCACCAAGCGACGGAGTATACCCAAGAGCTTGTGAAATAATGAAAAAGCAAAATCTGTGGATAATATGGTGGAAAATTGGTGATATTCTTGTGCGAATACCAAATTCTTATGCACAAGAAATTTTAACGTTGCCTCAAATCTCAATGGACTTACATCCTCTAAGCCCCGAACATTGAAAACGGTACGCGTAGGCGTCGAAGATTCTGTGCCTTTACTGATCGATTTACGCTTTGGTTCCCAAGGCCGATTCGGGCATCGAGGAAGAGAAATTTCGAACCCATATTTGACCAATACGGTCGAATTGACGTGGCTTTTGGTGATATTTGGGATCTATCGTGTTCCAAATTTGCCTGCGGGAAAGCGTTTCGCTGGTTAAGTTTGATTTTTGGAGGGGGAGCGGTTTGTCATTCAGTTGATCCACTTAGACTGAACGGCATCGTTTTGTCGCTGCGCCTGGGAGAATGGCTCCCTGTGATTTTCCTGGTTCGCTAAAGCGCCCGGTGCATCGCATTGGACCCAAACGAAATCGAATGATGCCGCACCATTTGTCTCCGGGACGAGAAAGCCGTTTCCCGACGGTCGAACGTACCCCGCCGCCGGGAGCCTTTTTCCCGCTCGGCCAAGGAGCCTGGTGATGCGTCTTGTCCCGGCCCGGTGCAAAGGGCTTGCGTCCATTGGCGTCGTTCGGCGCCATGGATGTCCGAATGGTGTCTTATCCGGAGACCTCAATCGGTCGGACAATTGATCCAGCGTTCCGTTCATCTTCAGGATGGCCGCAAGGCTGTCGGTTGATATTTTTCGCATCGACACGGTTTCGTCTCGGAGAAATCGTGGGTGCTATTGAACGGTGGATTTTATCGCCAGGAAAATCTGCCACTCGACAGTACCGGCAAAAGCTGTACATCGCGCACCCGGAGCAATGGCTCCGACGGCACCGGAAACGTCCGCCTTGCAGATGTTTCCGGTGCCATCTTTTTTCGAAGTGCTTGCACCTTTGAAATTGCGCAGCGTATGAATTGCAAGATGGCCATACTTTCAATCCAGTCTCGGGTCACTAGCGGCTATGTCGGGAACGCCGCAGCAACACCCGCCCTGCAAAGGCTTGGTCACACGGTTTGGCCGATCGACACTGTCACTTTCTCCAATCACCCGGCGCACGGATCGCATACGGGAAGCGTCGTTCCGGCGCCGAAGATCAGGGACTTGGTTGACGGATTGGAGGCGCACGGCTGTTTCGCCGATTGTGGCGCCTTGCTTTCAGGCTATCTCGGATCTGCACAAACAGGTTCCGTCATCCTCGAAACCGCGAAACGCGTCCGCCACACAAACAAGAAAATGTTGTGGTTCTGCGACCCGGTCATGGGCGACAATGGTAAATTCTACGTCACCGACGGCATTCCAGACTTCTTTCGAGATCAAGCCTTGGCGGCTGCCGACGTCATCCTGCCGAACGTCTTCGAGGCAGCCTACTTGTCCGGTGTTGAAATCGACACGTTGGAAACCGCCAAGAAGGCCGCCTTCGTCTTGTTGAACAGCGGTCCGAAAACGGTCGTCATCACCGGCGTACGTGTGGGAACCTCTATCGGCGCTATCGCCGCGACCGCCACCGGTATTTGGAAATGCATGGGTCCTGAAGCACGTGTCGCCCCTTCCGGGGCGGGCGATGTTTTTTCCGCTCTTTTCGCCGGCAACTACTTGAGATCACGAGACACCGCCACGGCTTTAAGCCATGCCGTAACGGGTGTGCATGCGATCCTGCAGGAAACGGCAGCGCCAGATGCCCCCGACTTGTGTCTTATCCGCGCGTTACCCAAGCTGGATGACCTTGTTTTAGTTCCTGCAGAAACAGTCTGCTGAACCGGCTTTATGGCGACCTGGCATGCTCTTCGACTTGTTTCGCAAGCGCGGCACAAATCCGTTCAATCACATCCGTCCAATCTCGCGGACGGGTCTGCCGGAATAACCGCATCGATGGATACCATGGTGAATCGTCACGGTTCGTCATCCAGCGCCAATCCGGTGCAAAGGGAATCAACGTCCATACCGGACACCCTAAGGCACCCGCTAGATGAGCCGGCGCTGTGTCGGCGGTAATAATCAGATCCAAGGACTGAATCAAAGCGGCGCTGTCCGCGAAATCGCTGATTGCCGGCCGCAAATCCGTCAGCAGCGCCGTGTATCCCTCCCGTACCGCGGTATCAGCGGGATCGCTCAGCTGCAGGCTGTAAAAATCGACACCAGCCGTTTCGAATAATGGGGCAATGGCCGACAAGGAAAGTGACCGATTGCGGTCGTTTCGGTGACTAGGTTTACCCGCCCAAACCAGACCAGCGCGCAAGGCGCGTTCCCGCTTCGCAACCTTTGGCGTATCCGCAGGTGGCATTAGGTAGGGTGTCTGGGCCGGTGCCGGCTGATCGTCTGATTCCAAAAGATGCGGCAGACTAAGCAGTGCGACGTGCGAATCGTAGTCCGGCAATTCGTCCACATCCCGAATTACCAGAGTCACGTCGCGAAAAATTGGGCTGGCCTGGAACAGGCGGGCCAACGGTTCCTGAGTTTCAAAATAGACCTGGCCCACTTTTTCGCGCAACATGGGCAAATAACGGACGAACTGGATGGTGTCGCCGAACCCCTGTTCCGCATACACCAGCACCGTTTTGTCACCGGACGTCTCGCCAGCCCATGCAGGACCCTTGAGGTCGCGTGGCTTCGCGTCGGAAATTTTCCAACGCCATTCATATTCCGCGAATCCATGCTTAAGATCGCCGCGCAACAGAAACGCCAATGCCCGGTCCCATTTCAATTCTGCGGAGGCATACCCCATGGCTTCCGCCGCATCGAACCTCTCGATTGCGCCATCAAGGTCGCCAAGATCGCGCAGAACCAAGCCTAGATTGTACACGAAGGACCCCGTATTCGGGTCGATCTCGATTGCGGCCAGATGGCTATCTCGCGCCTCATCAAGCCGGCCCGCGGCGCGCAACGCGTTACCTAAATTGGACAAAGCGCCAGCGTCTCCTGGCTTCAACGACACGCCCCGCGTGAGGCAAGCAACGCCGGCATCAATTCGCCCCAAGGTACGCAGCGCAACGCCGACGTTGATCCATGCCGGCGCAAAGGACGGATCCGCCAGCACTATCTGCTGGTAAATGCGAACCGCCTCTGCGCCCGCACCTGCCTGTTGACGCTGCACGGCCATGCGAAATGCCGTTTCGCGATCAACCTTTTGCGGCGGCGCGTTATCTGATCCGTCGCTCATGCTTCAAAGCCTAGACCAGATTGAGGTTAGGTGGAATCAATCGTTACGCGGCCTTATCGAGATAACCGGCGACGAGCGCCTCGGCAATTTGAACGGCATTCAAGGCGGCACCCTTACGCAGATTGTCCGACACGACCCACATGTTGAGCGCATTTTCTTCGCTGATATCTTCGCGAATCCGGCTGACATATACGGAGTCTTCGCCAACACATTCGACCGGCGTTACGTAACCTTCATTGGCACGATGATCGACGACCACAATCCCGGGCGCTGCCGAAAGCGCTTCGCGCGCCTCGTCGGCCGAAACCGGTCGGTCAAACGTCATATTCACCGACTCGGCGTGACCGATAAACACGGGCACCCGAACGCAGGTGGCCGAGACCTTAATCTTCGGGTCGAGGATTTTCTTGGTTTCGACGTCCATGTTCCATTCTTCCTTGGTCGACCCGTCATCCATGAACACATCGATATGGGGAATCGCATTGAAGGCAATCTGCTTGGTGAACTCCTGCCGTTCAAGCGGGTCGTTCACAAAGACGGCGCGGGTCTGGTTGAACAACTCATCCATTCCCGCACGGCCGCTACCCGAGACCGATTGATAGGTACTCACCACGACACGGCGCAGCCCCGCCAGATCGTGCAATGGCTTCAAGGCAACAACCATCTGAATGGTGGAACAGTTCGGGTTGGCAATGATATTGCGCCTACCATAATCGGCAATCGCATGGCCATTCACTTCCGGCACAACAAGAGGTACATCGGGATCCATACGAAACT
>JAJFJB010000526.1 GCA_021774435.1 Alphaproteobacteria bacterium | reverse complement strand
TTGGCAAATGGTAATTGCTTTCGGCCCATCACATGTTGCGCATTGCCGGCAAGCTCGCGCATCATTTTTCGCCCCCTTACAAGTGCCTCGGCGGCGGCCTGCCGATTACTCTTATCATCCGTATTTCGCTTGCGGGAGGGCGACGTTCCATCCGCTTCGTGCGTGCGAAGAAGCTTTGCACGATTACGCGCCAGAAGGGTGAAGGCACCATCCTCGCCGTACCGTTCCAGATAGGATTCGAACTCGCGCGCGTTTTCGCTATTCTGGATCGACTGCCAATAGACGACTTCTTCTTGTGTGTTGTTGATGTCAATTGGCGTCGGAGCGGCGACAGGCGCGGCACCTTCGGATCCCGGGACAAAGAAGAAATTACCCGTCAGCGACGACGTTTCCCACGGGGTCTGCGCGTCCTTGGTCTGACGCTGAACCGAGACCCGTACCGATTTGAATGCTTGCTCGACGGGTAGGCCGGGTTTGACCATCGCAGCGGCGAGTGCAGCGGAATAGGGGCTGTTTATGCCGCTTCCGTCGGCAGCCACATCGCCGGGCGCCGTGGCGTAAGCAATCAGCACCCCCTTGGTCGCCTGAACCTTTGCCAATCCGCGCGAGACAGAACGAAATCCCTGTTTGTAAGGGTTGTTCCGGCAGGCGTCGAGAATGACGATGTTAAGATGATTTCCAGCAAGTTCCATATTGTCGAAAATCGTATTGAGCGATACCGCTTCGACATCGACATCCTTTTCTCGTTCGATTTCGGCGTTTACCGGAATCAAAAAATTTTCATCGCGCACCTGCACGCCGTGACCGGCGTAATAGAAGAGCCCGACAGTATCCTTTCCCGCCGACTCCAAACGGTCACCGAATTCGTTCACGGCGCGCTTTAGCGTTTTTTGATCGATATCGATATGCTCGATGACTTCGAAACCCAAACCACGCAACGTCTTTGCAATCAACCGCGCATCATTAGGTGGATTGGGCAGTTCACCAATTTTCGCGTATGCGCCATTGCCAACCACCAGCGCGATACGTTTCCCGGCCATGGCCGAACCGGTGGAAACCAAGACAATCAAAACGGCAGCCACGAGTCGGCCGACGAATACTCTCAGCATTGCTCAAACGATCCCTTGTAATAGCAAACAACTCATCTCAGCCTGGACAAGGCGATGTCAGTTTCAATCAAACAGTCTTAAGATATTTTTAACCAGGAAACCAAAATTACGCCCTGTATTGCGCGGTCGCGGGTTCTTGGCCGGGCTGATAGTCGATACCCAGTTCGCCGCTGGCGTTACGGTAAATATGAATGTCATCGGTCACGGGGCGTGACTGTCGCGACTTCAGCCAAAGCCGAAGCAACAGACGTTTTTTGTTCGGTTCGTCCCAATCTTCAAACTCCGTACGGGCATGAAGAACGGTTCGGTTGTTGGTGAAGGCCGCATCACCGGGTTCAAGCTGAATTCGAAGGCAGATATCTTCGCGGTTCATCACGTCGTCGAAATAATCGAGCGCTTCCTTTTCCAGCATCGTGAGATCGCGTTCCAATGCGCGCAACCCGACTTCAAAGATGCCCCGGACATAAAAGCAACTGAACAGATTCTGCGTCTCGGAGAAGATCGGAATATCGTAAGGCGTAATCGGTTCCGCGTCCGGCGCTTCTTCACCCCGGCGATGATAGGGGAAGCCGCGCAAATACACCGGCATGAATTCCGGATGTTCCGCCAAAACCGTGTTGTAAACAGCCGGCGCACTGACAAACACACTTTCCCCACCCGCTTTTGCGCGCCGCACGCAAAGCAGACCGACAATTTCGGACAGATCGGTATGCAAATCGAGCTTGCGCCGGCTCAAATAGCCACGCGCACTCTGCCGTTCGCCAGGGACCGTTTCGTCGAACACATGGCCCATATAGTCGCCGCGCGCACTCTGTGAATGGCCAGCGCCAAAATGGCTGCCAATCCCCCAGAAAATACGTTCAACATCCGCTGTGTCGTAGCGGTCGACGGGCAGGCCGCGCACAACAGCAAAACCACGCCCGGCCATTAAAGTGGAGAACACACCTGCCAGCGTTTCATCCAGATCCGGATTCGAAAACATCGCGTGGGTAATATCTTGAAACGGCGTGCCCTGACGTTTTACCGTCTCCATGATCGTATCGATCGCAGCGAGCTCGGGCGTACCCAGCTCGACATAAAGCGGTTGCCTGTCGATGAACTGGCTGGCCTGCCAGCAACTCTTATCGCCGATCGGCGACTGACCTAGCTGAAACATCGGAAGACTCCTTCGATCAGAATTCAACCACCCGCATTTCAGGCACTTCGGATTGCGATGTCAACTCGGCGCCGCATCCAAGAGGCCAGTTTCCACCTCATAAGCCGACGCCACGCGGTACAAAAGCGCTTCCGCGAAAGGACGCCCGATCAATTGAAAAGAGGCCGGCAGACCGTTATCCGTAAAGCCGGCCGGAACTGACAAGGACGGCAGCCCCAAATAATTTATCGGCCGTGTACAATGCGTCATCCCCGCGATAACCGCCGGAAAATTCGGCGATGCCTTCACGTCGGATTCCTCAATCGACGGGACCGGAATGTTGATCGTTGGCGCATGGAAGACATCGGCGTTCGCAAACACGGTATCCACGAAGCGTTTCGTAATTTGCGGTCGAATTTGCTGCGACGTCACATATTCCGTGCCGGAAATCGCAAGCCCTGGTTCCAGACGCGCTTTGACCTGCGCCCCGTAATCTTCCGGACAGTCGCGCATCCAAGCCTGATGCAGGACCGCGCCTTCCGGACCGCGCAGCGCAATCGCCAGATCGGCGAGCTTCTCGTGGTCCAGCACCTCGACCGTCACGACTTCCGCGCCAAGCCTCTCGAAGGCTTCAAGGCTGGCCTTCATCAAGGCCTTCACGTCATCGCTGGCCCCGTCATAGTAATAGTTGGATGGCACGGCGATCCGTAGCCCCTTGACCTCCGCATCGATCGTCGCCGCTTCGTAATCGTCGACCGGCACGGCGCTGGCCGTCAAATCCTTCGGGTCCGCGCCGGCGACAATACCCATCATGCGGGCATTGTCCCGAACCGTTCGCGTCAGCGGTCCGACATTGTCGAGCGAAAAGGAAAGCCCCATGACGCCATAACGGCTGACACGAGTCTGCGTGCCTTTCATACCGACCAAGCCGCAACAGGCCGCTGGCAGCCTTATCGATCCGCCAGTATCCGACCCCAGTGCCCCGAAAACGACGCGGCCGCCAACCGACGAACCAGAGCCGCTCGACGAGCCACCCGTCACATGATCCGGATTCCAGGGATTGTGGCAATGTCCCCAATGCTCGTTATGCCCAAAGGGACCGACAGCGAATTCCGACATGTTGAGCCCCCCCATATGTACGGCACCCGCCGCCGCCAGCCGCTCCAGGACGGTTGCGGTGTGGTCGGGTACGAAATCCTTGCGAATTTTCGAGCCGCATGTCGAAACCTTGCCCGCGCGGTAGTACATATCCTTGTGTGCCAGCGGCACGCCGTGCAGCAAGCCAGGCGCATCGCCCCGCGCCAACGCCGCGTCTGCCGCATCTGCTTCCGCCAGCGCCCCTTCCGCATCAAGCGAAATAAAACAGTTCAGCATCGGCTGCATCCGGTCCGCTTTGGATAGGCACGCTTCCGTCAACTCGCGCGCCGAGATCTTCTTGGCGGTAACCGCATCCGAGGCTTCAACCAAACTCATCAGCGTCGGATCACTCATCACCGCGCTCCGCCATGACGATAAGTTCGCGGTCGAAATGCGCCGGCTCCGTATCGAACATCGAACCGCCGGCGACCGTATTCAGCGTCTTCCCCACCGATTTCGATAAGTCCGCTAGCCGCGCCGCAGCCTCGTCGTCGAGTTCTACCTCCTGCCAATACATGACCAGGTTACGCACCGTTTCACTATCCATCGTCATCTCCTCTGCCTCTTTGACAAAAGTGTAGACCGCGCGACACACCGCCGCGAGACAAGAAATGCGGATTAGGCTAAGTTGCGTCCGTTCGTCAATCAGGGAGAATTTAGGCATGCAGGACAGTTTCAAAGAAGGTGTGTCGACGACGCGGCGCGTCACGATCGACCAACCACGCACCATCGCCGTCGCCGGTGGAGAGTTCAACGTCTACGCCACACCGGAGATGATCCGCGACATCGAACATACCTGCAAAGAATTCATCCTGGAGTTTGCCGGGCCTGGCGAGGATTCTGTCGGAACTCAGGTAAACATCGCGCATATCGGTGCCACTCTCATGGGCATGACGGCTGAAGTTACAGTGACTGTCAGCACACTCGACCGCCGGCGCATTGTGTTTGACGTGTCGGTCAAGGACGATTTGGAACAGGTCGGCAAAGGCACGCATGACCGTTTCATCACCGATGCTTCTAAATCGGCCGAACGGCTGCGCGCGAAGGCAGAAAAAGCGGGCCTCTAAGAACGGGCGAAACGCGCCAAGCCCAAGCGTCGATTAACTTGGAGAGCTTCCGATGACCGACGATCAAACCTTCATGTTCGACCGCGCTGCTGAGACCATGCCGCGCGGAGACATCAACGCTCTCCAACTCGGCAGGGTTAAAAGGACGCTGGAACGCGCTGATGAAAAAGTCGCGCATTACAAGCGCGCCTTCGATGCCGCAGGCGTGAAACCGGACGACCTCCGAACACTGGACGATTTGAGGCGCTTTCCTTTCACCGTAAAAACCGACCTGCGCGACAATTATCCGTTCGGCATGTTTGCCGAACCGCGCGAAACCTTGATCCGTCTGCACGCATCTTCAGGTACCACGGGCAAGCCGACGGTCGTCGGTTACACCCAGGCAGACGTCGATTTGTGGACCAATTTGATGGCGCGGTCCCTTGCCTGCGGAGGCGCCCTGCCCGGTGACATCATTCATAACGCCTATGGCTACGGCCTTTTTACAGGCGGCCTGGGCGCACATTACGGCGCAGAGCGTCTTGGCTGCACGGTGGTGCCGGTTTCCGGCGGCGGCACGGAACGACAGGTCATATTACTGGAAGATTTTGCGTCACGCGTCATTTGCGCAACGCCGTCATACGCCCTCAATATCGCCGAAGTCGCCGCGCGTCAGGGTGTCGATTTGCGCAAACTGCCGGTATCGATCGGTGTCTTCGGCGCGGAACCGTGGAGCGATGCACTGCGCACCGAACTTGAAAAAAAGCTCGGCCTCAAAGCCGTCGACATTTATGGCCTCTCCGAGATCCTTGGGCCGGGTGTCGCCATGGAGTGCCATGTCGAGCAAGCCGGCCTGCACGCCTGGGAAGATCACTTCATATTCGAGACGATCGATCCGGAAACGCTTGAGCCCGTCCCCGACGGCGAACCCGGCGAGCTGGTCATCACAACCCTAACCAAAGAAGCATTGCCGATGGTCCGCTATCGCACGCGCGATATCACGCGACTCTCGGACGCGCCCTGTTCTTGCGGCCGCACTCACCGCCGCATCCTACGCATCACCGGGCGCGACGACGACATGCTCATTATCCGCGGCGTCAATGTCTATCCCAGCCAAGTGGAAGCCGTGCTGGTCGGGTTGCCCGGTATCGCGCCGCATTATCAGTTCGTCGTGACGAATGAAGGACCCATGACCGCCTTGCGAGTTGAAGTCGAAGCGGCGCCTGATGCGCCAATGGATAGCGCCGCTAAAGCGGCGAAGGCCGCCGAGGTTCAGCATCACATCAAATCCATTGTCGGCGTCACCTGCGAGGTGGAGGTGATGGAGACGGGCGCGGTACCGCGGTCGGAAGGCAAGGCGGTGCGGGTGCGCGATTTGCGGAAGTGACAAAAGATCATTTACCGCCTCGCGAAAATTTATCTTTGAGGGTATTTATCGATTCAGATACGACCGATTGAGTTCGATTTTGGCAAATTTTGTTATTTCGCGAGCATCGCCAGAAATCGAGTTTCCAATGAATATTTAACCTTTTGATCGCATCCTCAATCAGCTTCGTGCCGTTGGGCCGAATAGTGGCCATTTCAAGCAATACGCGGTAAATCCGTTAAAGAACGCGGAATACCGTAATGACGCAACAAGCCAGAAATGGTCAATAACGCCACAGTAGTGCGAATGGTGCTTGGGGATCGTCCCTCGCATCCCACCGCCCAATACTCTGGGAGTCGACCTGGGCCCGTGTTTAAACTGCTTCGTCATTTTTCTCTCGTCAGCGCGTGCACTATCATTGTCATGATAGCCGCGCTAATGCTTTTTTTCAGACATGTATCTGTCGAGGACATGATCCATCTGGGTGAGCGCCAAAACGAAATCCTGGCGCGCGCGATCGGCAATCACATCAGGTCGTCATTCGGTCCCCTGCCAAACTTGATCGGCAACCCAATTGACAAAGACTCTTTGAGCAAATCAACAGCACAAGAAATATCCGATGGCCTGTCGGCGCAGATAAAAAATCTCCCGGTACTGAAGGTCAGCATACTGAACCTCGAAGGTCTCGTAATTGTTTCCTCCGCGAAGGAGGAAGTCGGAAGCGTCAGGTCGAAAGACGCCATAATTTTAAACGCGCGCGAGGGGCATTTGGGATCGACAAGAGTCTCGCCCGCTGACAATGGTTATTTCAGTCAGCCGTCGAAAGACCTTGAAACCCTTTTAAGTTACCTGCCGCTTCACAACGAAGACGGGGCGGTCGTCGGTGTGTTCGAGATCAATTCCGACCTCACGTCGCTCTTGGATAATATCGACAAGCACGTCCTGCATGTGTTTGTTGCCCTCTTGGTTGCGCTAGTTCTCCTTTATTTTGTGCTGTATCAGGTGGTGCGCCGCGCCGACAAAACTATCAAGTTTCAACACGCCGAATTGCAGCGAAGCACCGACAAACTACTGCAGTCGGTGATGGATGGCATGCCTGATTTCGTCTGCGTCAAAGATCTGCAAGGGCGTTATCTGTTCGTCAACCGGGTTTTCGAAGCGTGGTACAACACGACACGGGAACAGGCTATCGGCAGGACCAATTACGATTATTTTCCAAAACCGATGGCTGACCGTTATTCGGCAGAAGATCGCAAGACATCCGAAATACTGGAACTTCGCCACTATGAAACCGAATTAATGCTGCCGGATGGTAAAAGGCGTTCGGTCGGCATCAATCGATTTCCAGTATTTGGAGATAACGGTAGCGTCACCGCGTGGGTTATTGCCTGCCAGGATATTACGGAGCTTAAACGAACGGAGGAACAGCTTGCTCAAGCCCAGAAAATGGAGGCAATTGGCCAGTTGACGGGCGGTGTGGCGCACGACTTCAATAATCTGCTGGCGGTCATCATGGGTAATGCGGAGTTA
>JAJFJB010000525.1 GCA_021774435.1 Alphaproteobacteria bacterium | reverse complement strand
GCGTCATCTTTGCTGAAGCAAAAAGTGCGAAAAGATCAGCCTACGGGAACCGGAGTAACAAAAAATAAGCACCTCTTGCAAAGATCTAGTCCTGCTGAGGCAATGACCCGAGTGTGCTTCCCCTAAATTTAAACGAAGAAGGGGTAGCACGACCGGGGCGGCAAGATATCACAGGTCCAGCAAAGAGAATTGTGCGGTTCACTGTGCCGCGAGGCGTTCCGCTAACGACAACCCATCGCTGTCGTCAAGACCTAGCACCGATGCTTGTACCGCTTTCGCACGTTCCAGCGACGCTGCCATCATCGCATTGTCGGTGAACTTCGAAACGATCTCGTCTTCAGTCAATGCCCGTTCCCCGGCACCACGGTTGACGCGTTCATGGTGAATGAACTCGCCGCCATCCTTGGTCGTGACGACCATGCCGCCGGAGAAAAAGCGGGGAAATTCCGAATTCGGATCGATTTCAAACTCGACCTTGTCCGCAAGCGCGAGGATAGCCGGATCGTTTAGCGCCTCTTCTTCAAGCTCAGCCAACCCGAACTTGCCACGTTCGAAACAAGCGGCGGCAATAAATTGCGTGCTGAATTTTGCATCGTAATCGCTGACCGGGCGTTTCTTGTTCGCGACGGGTTCGGCGATCACCGGCACCGTATCTTCGGGAATAAGCGCCCGAATTCGTGCGATGTTGTTCGCTTCGATGCCATGGGTTTCCCGCAGCGCGAGCGCGGAGTCGGCGACCGCATGGGTGAAATGGCATGTCGGGTACGGCTTGATGGCAGACTCAACCACAGCCCAGCGTTCGCCAAGCTGAGCGGTAATAGCTGCGTAATCCGCTTGGCTTTCCAGGTCTGCCAGATGGTTCTTGAAAATCCCAAAACGCCCTTCATAGGGTTTGCCCGGCGCGACGAAGCCATGCTTGGCCTGCCCTGCCGCCATAATTCCCGCAACGCCGGCCCAACCCGGATGCAAGCGTTTATTCCAGGCGCCGTCTTCGACGAACTCCTGACTGGCCATTGCCGTGCTGCCCGTAATGCCCTGCGCCGTTGCCAACTGCGCGGCATCGAGGCCGAGTAATTTTCCGGCGATGAGAGCAGACGCAAAATGACCAACCACACCGGTCGCATGATAGCCGCGATGATGGAACCCAAAATTAGCCGCTTCGCCAATCCGGATCGCGACTTCCATGCCGACAATGTAAGCCGTGAGCAAATCCTTGCCGCTTGCCCCTTCACGCGCCGCGACGACCAGCGCTGCCGGAAGCGTTGCCGCGGTCGCATGCACGACGGACTTCATATGCGTGTCGTCATAATCGAGCCCGTGAATCAGGGCGCCATTCATCAGAACCGCATCGCGCATGCCCAATCGGGCCGTCATCCCAATTACCGGACTGTTGCCCGGCTCTCCCACGGCTTGAATGCCGGCAAGTATGCAATTGGCAAATTCATATTGGGTCGATGCCATCGCAATACCCACGGAATCGAGAATCAGATATTTAGCCCGTTCGCGCACGTCAGCGGGAATATCGTCATAAGAAAGTCCATATGCGAAGTCACCCAGGGTCCGTGAAATCGGGCCCGCGTTAACGGCCGCGTCTGGGTGCGTTACGGTTGTCATATCAATCCTCCAATTCTCGATTGATTATCGTCATCTAAGGTAGCACGCCGGCTTGCCGCGCGGTCAAATCGGGCCAGAACGCATCCGCACTGCGACCGGCAACGCTTTTGCCAATTTCCTCTGCCCAACGGCTCTCGGCCCCGAATTCGGCGCGCCATGACCAAAGCCGCCGGGTCGTGAACTGCAAGATATGTTCGTATGTGAAACCGATCGCCCCGTGGATTTGATGCGCGGTTCCCGCAGCCGCGCCCGCGGCGTCACCCGTGACAACCTTCGCCGAAGCCGCCTCAAACCGCGGCTCTCCCCGGTCGGCGGCGCGAAAGGCCATCTCAGCCGAGGCACCGGCCGACGCCATCTGCCCGGCAAGTGCAGCAAGGTTCTGCTGAATTGCCTGAAACTTTCCGATGGGACGGCCGAACTGGATCCTGTCCCCCGCATATTGGACAGTTTCATCGAGCGCCCGCGCGACACCGCCGGCCAACTGTGCTGCCCGGAACATCGCGCCATAGAGCTGCAATGTATCTTGCGGCAACGTCGTCGGATTCGATGCAACGACTGCCACATTGTCAAAAGCCAGCTTGTCCCGTGGCTCGCGTGCAATGTTGCAATCCTTCTCGATCTCCGCCCCATCAAGGGCTGCGAGAGTTATGTTGCCGCCCGTCATCCCAACCACATGCTGCGCCTGCCGCCCCCAGGGGACCGCTACCGCCGTTCCAGCAAGACCGCCGCTCTCCAAGACCAAGGCATCACCCGAACGTACAGGCGCCACTGTCAATGGACCTTCTGGAATATCGATCCCCGCCTCTGCCAGCAACCATGCGCCGAGCATTGTTTCGACTAGCGGAACGGGCGGACCGTAATATCCAGCGGCCCGCGCAATCACAAAACTGTCGGTCCAACTCAGTCCGGCCCCGCCCCTTTCCTCGGGGACGAGCGCCAAAGTGAGACCGTTTTCTTCACACGCGTGCCACAGCGCCTCCGGCCAAACGCCCGTTTCCGCGTCTTGCAGAACATCGCGCGTCACCAAATCACCGAACAGCCGCGCGACGGTGTCGGCCAAAATTTCCCGCATTTCGCTCATCGTAATCCAAGCCCCCGCGCGATGATGCCGCGCAATATTTCCCGCGTGCCACCACGCAATGAAAAAGAAATCGCCGCCTGGGTGACATAAGCCAGGACTTTCTCGAAGTCGCCGCCGTTAATTAATTGCGGATCGGCACCGACAAGTTCATGCGCAATCTTTGGCATATCCTGTTCATAGACCGCCCCGAGGTCTTTCACGACAGATCCCGCCAGGGACGGGTCCTGTCCCGCGTCCTGCATCCCCGCCACCGATAGGGACATCTGACGAAGCGTCGCATAATGCGCTACGAGCCGGCCGATTGTTACCGCCGCGCGCTCGCTTGGGTTTTGTGATGCTTCCCGGATCAAGGCGTGCAACAGGATATGGCTGCTCATATAGCGTTCAGGCCCGGCCCGTTCGAATGCAAGCTCATTCAATACCTGCTGCCAGCCACCGCCTTCCTTGCCGACGACCATATCTTCCGGGACGAAGGCATCCACGAAGGACACCTCGTTGAACTTTTCCTCGCCTGCCATATTGCGGATCGGTCGCGCCGTGACACCCGGTGTCTCCATGTCCACCAGAAATTGCGTCAATCCTTCATGGCGGTCCTCGACATCCGTATTGGTGCGGAATAGGGCAATCATGTAGTGTGCTTCATGCGCCTTGGAGGTCCAGATCTTGGTGCCATTGACCACATACCCGCCATCGACCTTCACGGCTCGAGTACGAATAGACGCGAGATCCGAGCCGGAGTCCGGTTCGCTCATCCCGATGCAAAAATACGTCTCGCCGGCTGCGATACCGGGAAGGCAAAGTTCACGCTGCTTTTCTGTCCCGTAATGCAGCAACAAGGGTCCGCTTTGCCGATCGGCGATCCAGTGCAAGGTCACCGGTGCGCCAGCGGCCAAAAGTTCCTCGATTACGACATAGCGTTCCAACGCGGTGCGTTCCCGCCCGCCGTACCTTTTCGGGAACCGCATACCGATAAACCCAGCCGCGCCAAGTTTGCGGCTGAATTCCGCATCGCCCCCCGCCCAGGACCGGGATCGAACTTCAGGCGAATACTTGTCCAGGGAACTGGCAAGAAAGTCCCGAATTTCGCCACGTAGCGTTTCCGTTTCCGGCGGCAATTCACAGGGTTCGAAGTACAGCGATTGCATAAAGATTCCTGTCGTAATTGGCTTTGAGTGAGAACGTTACCGGGTAAGCCGGTTCAGTTGGCCGAGTATCGCGTCGCCCATGGCCACGGTCGAAACGGTATCCGATGTGTTCCCCGCAATATCCGCAGTGCGAATACCGGCGGCAAGCGTGTTGGCAACGGCATCTTCCAGAAGCGCCGCATCCTCGGGTCTTTCGAAAGAATGGCGCATCGCCATCGCAAAGCTGAGAATTGTGCCGATGGGATTGGCGATATTCTGGCCCGCGATATCGGGCGCGCACCCATGGATCGGTTCATAGAATGCCTGACGCCGTCCGTCTGCATCCGGATCGCTCAACGATGCTGACGGCAACATCCCAAGCGAGCCACCGATGGCGGCGGCGCAGTCGGACATAATATCGCCAAATGTATTTTCAGTCACAACGACATCGAACTGCTTGGGCTCACGAACGACCTGAAGCATCGCGTTGTCGACATACAGATGGTTAAGTGGAATATCCGGATATTCTTCAGCACCAATCCGCGAGACTTCCTCCCGCCACAACTCACCAACGTCGAGGGCGTTTGCTTTATCGACCGACGTCAGATGGCCTCCCCGTTCCTTGGCGAGTTCGAAGCCGACGCGCGCAACCCGGCGAATCTCGGGTGTCGTATAAGACATCGTATTGAAGCCCCGGCGCTCGCCGTCGCCGATATCTTCGACGCCGCGAGGTTGACCGAAATAAAGCCCGCCATTCAACTCACGCAGGATAATCATATTCACGCCGCGAACGATTTCCGGCTTTAGAGGCGATGCATCGGATAGGGCATCGAACGCAACCACGGGGCGAATGTTGGCGAACATGGATAGCCGCCGCCGCACACTAAGGAGGCCGGTCTCGGTTCGAATTTCTCGCGGTATGTCGTCATAACCGTCACCGCCGATCGCGCCGAAAAGAGTCGCATCCGCGGCTTCTATGGTCTCCAGCGTTTCATCCTGAATAAGTGTGCCGTGCTTTTCGTAGACATTGACACCAAGCTGACGCTCCTTGATGTCGAGTCCAAGACTCCGATTTTGGTCGAACCATTCAACCACACGCGACGCCTGCCCAATAATTTCGGGTCCGATACCGTCGCCAGGGATAATGACCATTGTCCGTTCGTTCTTCGTCATTTATCTCTTCCTCCCTTTTCCAGCACCATTGTTCTACAGCACCGCGTAGGGGACAATAACCCGATGAGCGATAAACTAATTCACCTTAAAACCGACATCCTTGTTGTCGGAGCCGGCGGGGCGGGAATGTACGCCGCCATTGCCGCCGCGCGAAACGGCGCCCGCGTTTTGCTGCTGGACAAGAGCCTGATAGGCCGCGGCGGCGCCACGATCATGGCGCAAATGACGGTCGCCGTTGCCATCGGCGAGCAAGCACCGGATCATTGGACGGATCATCTTGCGGACACGCTCACGGCAGGCCGCGGCTTGTGCGACGAAGAATTGGCCGCGACTTTATGCCGGGAAGGTCCGGACAGGATCCGCGAAATGGACGAATGGGGCGTCAACTGGACGCGCGAGGGCAACCACATCAAGCAGGTTACGGCACCAGGGCATCAGGTACCCCGCTGCGTTTTCGTCGACTTTTTGAATACCGGCCCTGCTGTTGCGCGAACTCTGCGGACCCGCATTGCACGCACCGACGGCATTACCCGCATCAGCAACCTGTCGGTAACATCGCTCGTAACGCAAAATGGATGCGTGACGGGAGCGGTAGCTCTGGATCTCGGCGAAGGGCGTCCGGTTACCATTGCCGCGAATGCAGTAGTCCTGGCAGCAGGCGGCCTCACGCGCCTGTATCAACGCAATAGCGCCTCTGTGAATATGGGCGGCGACTCCTACGCGCTTGCGCTACGCGCGGGCGCCGACCTGATCGATATGGAATTCGTGCAGTTCTTTCCGATCGGCCATCTCGCGCCTCGCCTCGTCGGCATGGACCCGATTATGTGGGACCCATTCCGCTACAAACTCGGCGGCCGCCTGTTGAACGGAAACAAAGAGGAGTTCATCGAGCGATACGGTGCAACCGACTCAGGAACCTACACAGCACCACGCGATGTCACCTCCTATGCAATCGTCAAGGAAGTGGAAGCGGGCCGCGCCTCACCAAATGGCGGAGCCTATCTGAGCTTCGAACATCTCGATGAAGCCACGTTGCGCGATGCTTTCGGCCCCGTCATCGACCGTTTGGCCGACAACGGCATCGATCTCACGAAGAGCCCCATCGAAGTCGCGCCCATCGCGCATTACCATATGGGCGGAATCCGCGTAGATGAGACGATGGCAGCCACGGTTCCTGGACTTTACGCTGCGGGAGAAGCCGTCGGTGGCGCGAATGGCGCCAATAGACTATCCGGCAACGCCATCACCGAAGCGGTCGTCTTCGGTGAACGTGCTGGCCGTTTCGCAGCATCCGCTGCAAAATCGAACTGGAATCCTGCCGCCGCAAGGGCGGGTATCGATGAGATTCGAAACCTGAAGACCGGTGGTGAATTTCCGAAAGGCCGAACCTTCGGCGAATTGTTCGGCGAATTGCAAAATCTGATGTGGGAAAAAGTGGGGCTGCTCCGAACGGATAGCCGTCTGGAGCAGGCACTCAACCGTATACGGGAGATGCAAGCCTTGGATCTTCCCGCGCTGAAACCGGACGACGCGACAGCCTTCGCCTTGGGAAAACAAGAGTGGTTTGATCTTCGTGCAGCGCTTACGACAGCCGAAGCCATTACGGTAGCCGCGCTCAATCGCCGGGAAAGCCGCGGGGCGCATCAGCGCGAAGACATGCCGGACACGGACGAAAGACAAACGCATAATCAATGTGTCCGGCTTGACGGCACCGGACTGGTCTTGGAAACGATCCCCGTACGCCGTTTGGTGCACGATCCCATCCCCGCGGGAGACGACAAATGAAAACCGTCCCGATCAACGTTCAACGAGGCACAGCAGAAGAAACGCATCTCGATACATTCGAAGTGCCGTACCGGGACGGCATGTCCGTGCTCGACGCCTTGATCTGGATCCGAGTCAACGCAGATCCCTCCCTTGCTTTCCGTTATAGCTGCATCAATGCCAATGCGTGCAAGGAGTGCGTCGTCAAGGTCGACGGTAAAACGGAATACGCCTGCACAGCACGGCTGACCGATGGCGGGGTCACGGTACGCCCGTTAAGCAACAAATCGTTGATACGGGATTTGGTGGCGGAAACGGCGCCCCCAAAAGAGCGGCTTGCGGCCCTGCTACCAGGCAAATCTTAAAACGCGCGAGAGATAAAGACGGCAGGCGTAACTTCGACAAGGTCAGACCTCACGCCATTATTAGGAAATGAAACACCGGAATTTTTCACACTTTTAGCTAGCATTTCCAAATTCATAAATCGCTCATAGCATGTTACGCTCGAAAAGACTTCAGATTTGAGCAGGGCGAGCCACCTCATGCAGAACACGATACTCAGAAGCGCCGCATTTATGGCAACAGTGTTGCTTTTGCCGTTAATGCTGCAGGGGTGCCAAACCACGTCAGGCGACGGTAGCAGCCGTGTTTCACATAGCCTATACACTCCTCTTTTTGATCAGGGTTCCCACTTACAGCAACTTATCGACAACGGCGAATACGACAACGCGATAACGCTTTTTGAAGAGCAAACCGCCTATTTCAGCGTTGCGGAAAATCGAAAAAAATTAGATTTGGCGCTGCTGGAAATGGCCAATCATTTCAACAATGCGATGAGCGCTGCCGCAAAAAACTCTTTGGCGGCGCTTAAAAAATCGACCTGGCCGGCGCCACCATCCGACTGGCCGACGATACGAAAAAACATGACCATTGCGATGTCGCTGCTGGATGAATATCCAAGCGAAATCTTACTTGAAGATAAGAATTACGGCCTTGCAGAACTGCGCAAGGTCAAACAACTACATTCCAGCCTCGACAAACGAATAAGCGCGGACCTTCAAGCAGAATTCGATAAGTTCGATCACTTCAATAAGCCAGGCTTCTTCCTGAATTACGCCAAACTGTTGGTCACTGATAACAGCCCAGAGACGCTAAATTCATTGAGCCTCGCCCAGTTTACAACAGACTATCGATACTTTGATTACGCTTCGCTAGCGACGAAACTGGAGCAGGCAAGCGCCGGAGACTTAGCAAAGTTCGCCAAACGCTATCCCGACAGCGAGTTTTTTCCGAATAGCGTTCAGTCCGCATATTTTCGCGGCCTCAAACACCATTATCGCAGTCACCATGCTCAATCCGGCCTCTCTCGCAGTGCTACGGCGCTGCATGCGGAGGCATCGGCGATACTAGATGGCTATCTCGGCGCGGCGACACCGCATTCGGAATTCAAACTTTTGACGGCGCCGAACCGCCCGGCAACCGGCTCTGGTGAGGCGAAATTTCCAGTACTTCTTGTGAGAGATTTTTCACAAAGAGAAAACGCCGAACCGACGGCAAACATCGATAAAACAGGGATACGTCCGAGTGCACTCAACGAATTGGACAAAGCCGGTTTGGATACGGGACGAACCCCGTTCTGGGCAATTATCGTCAATCCCGTTGGCCGTTCTACGATCAGCCAAATCGACACGAAAACCATTCAGTCTCTTCGTCCGGTAAAAACCGATCGGCGCTTAAACCCAAAATGGACCAGCGCAAAGAATGCATTTGATGAAGCGGACAAGCTTTACCAGGAAGCCGGCGGCGACGAGGAGTTCAACAAACCGATCCCGCAAAACAATCAAGGCGTTCACTATTGCGGTGGCGGTCTTCTCGGTTGCGCGATCGGCGCCTTTGTTGGTGGGGTTATCGTCGGTGCCGTGGAAAGCCATCGAAGGAAGAAACGGATCGAAATTTTAGACCTGAACTCAGCGCGACACACCGCGCAGACAACTCTTTCGGAAACCCCCAAGGAACTGGTTACCCACACATATGGTCCGTACACCTTCGCGCGCAAAACATACCGGCTCGTTAAAGGCGCCAGCCTGCGCGCGCTTACTGCCGACGCACAATCTAAAAGTTTCTCGCTTCAGGAGTATCGGTCGGAGAACGAAAAGTTGGTCACTGTCCTGGACGGCGTGTCGGAGCTCGACAAAACCCGCGACACACATTTCAAAGATGCCATGACGCCCACCGAATTTGGCAAGCTGAAGAAGAAAATCCTGAACGTTACGCTATCTCGGGTGATCGCAACCTACAACCGAACCGAAATTATGCGCGGTCACTATAAGTCCCTACAGGAACTGAAGGAACTGGCCCACACCCATCTGACGGCGACGGCGGCTGCAAATTAACGAGTTTCAATCAAACCAAATTCACGGCGACATCGCTGTCGACATGGATTTCGGCACCATTCGCATCGCTTTCGAAGACTGAATACCCGTTGCCATCAATCGTCACGGTCCCCGTATTGGTCCAAGCGCCCTGCGCGGCTACCGCATCACCAGAATCGCCATCGATCAATAGGCTATCCACGGCACCGGTAAGGGGATTCGTACCGCCAGACCCGCCGAGCGCAATGTCCGCATCCAGGGTCAGCGTGTTGTCGCCGCTCCCCGTAATGTCGATCCGTTCGACGTTGCTTAGCTGATCGCCCCGCAGTGTCGTGAGATTGAACCCACCGCCATCGAACCGCAGCGTGTCGGTTCCGCCGCCACCGTCTATGCGTCCAAAGCCCGTATCCGCGGCAACGAACACATCGTCGCCGGCCCCTCCATGCATCAGGTCGGCCCCGCCGCCGCTTACGATAAAGTCATTACCGCCGGCGCCGACGAACACGTCGTCTCCAGTTCCCCCTGTCAGTGTGTCGTCATCTGACGCACCCTGGTGGGTCACCGCTCGACCGTTTAAGGTAACACCCGATGCACTTTGAACCGCATCAAGCACGACACCGCCGCCGACCTCATCAAGACCCGAAATTTCTCGGAAGCTGTTGGTGATCGTCCCCGCATTGACGATCTGGAAACTATCGCCAACCGCGACGTCGAATCCGCCGAACTCGACGACATCCAACGTACCGCCCGCATCCAGTTCGCCTGTTACCGTCAATTGATCGAAACCGCCGACACCGGGCGTCAACCCGCCCAATTCGAACAGCATGAAAGCGGAATCGCCCCGTATCATATCGCCGCCAATCGTTAGCGAGCCCGGCGACAGACCGAAATTCGTCGTCCCGCTGTCCGAAAAAATACCACCGCTTGCGGTATCGATCGTACCCGTTCCGCCGACATTAATCGTTCCCGCGGCAAGGTTTTCAAGCGTCCCCGTCGTCACGGTCAAGGTTGAATTGCCGTTAACGTCGATCGTCCCGCTATTTGCCAATTTGTCCGCCGCGGCGACGAAATTTAGCGTTGCATTCGAACTGAATTCGAGCACGCCGCTATTCACGTTCGACGCCCCTTGAATCGCAATCGACCCGCTATTCTCATTGACGTTACCGCTTAAGGTGCCGTTGTTCAGCGTCAGGAAGCCCGCATTGAAAAATGTGCCGGCACCACTGATTTCGCCCGTTGCGGTACCGTTGCCCACGGCAATCGTCGAACCAACGACGGAGGTAAAGTCCACGCCAAGATCGAGTTTGCTATTCTCGATGACATTGACCGCACCGCCTGAAACGATTTGCAGCGAGCCTGTTTGGGTCAGTGTGGTTTGGCGTAAAGTGAGTGCACCCGTGGCATCCAACGTACCCGTGTTCGTGAAACCGGTAATACCGGTTGCGCCCGTGTCCAGACCGATAAAGAGTTCCGAGCCGCTATTGATGCTAACCGTTCCGCTATTGGTCATCGTACCGTTGACGCCGGTATTCGGGACGATGCGGGTCTCCGCCAGTGTATTTACAGAAATCAGACCCTGATTATCCAGATCGCCACTTAGCTCCAAAAGCGCACCGCTGACACCGCCATCCATGGCGATCGTGCCGGTATTCGTCAGGGTGAATCCGCTTCCCTGATCGAAGATCGCGGTTTCGGTACCCAAAGTACCGGCGGTGAGATGAATTAAACCCTGGTTGGTAAAGGCCGAACTGTGCGCAAGGCGAGCTAGTCCTGTACCCGTGGCGTTCACCTCGATCACACCGCCCGTCGGATTGACCAGCACACTGTTCAGAATGTTGTCGCCATCGAGGACTTGAACCGTTCCCGTCGCCGCATTCACGAGTGTACCTGCCCCACCACCAACGGAAATCACACCCTGATTAGCACCAACGAACCTGACCATTCCGCTATTCGTGAAATCGTTGGTAAAGCTGATTTCCGTATTGGTGACAGTCGTATCGACGATCAGGCTGGACGCTGCTTGGTTCTCAAACACCGACGTTACATTGAGTGTGCCGTCCGCATGATCAAGGATGCCCCCGGTGGAGTTGGTGAGCGTCGCGACGCTGATTGTTGTTGCCCCATCGATCACCAGGTCGCTCTCGTTCACCAGGGTTCCACCACCGGTGATATTGCCGAGGATAATATCGAGGTGAGGCCCGGAGCCGCCGCTGCCCAGCGTGAAACCAACACCTGTATCCACGCTGAAATTCGACGAATTCAGCAACAGCGAACCGGCGCCGGTGACGGTCCCGCCCGCGAGCATCGAAATTTCGCCGTTGTTAACGGTCAGCGTCGACGCCGCGGCAACGATATCAAGCGTCCCGGCGTTCGCAATCAAGCCGTCCAGGAAATCGAGGTTCGCGGTCCCCTGCAATTGGGCCAACCCATTGTTGGTCAGCGTCTGGCCCGGCGCCATGTCAATTAAAGTGTCGGCAGCGAAACTGACCACGCCACCAGCCGCGTTATCGATCGTTGCACTTGTCACAGTAGACGTCAGTGTGTTGAAACTCAGCACACCCTGGTTGATCAAGCTATCGACCGAAATAATCGCGGTATCGTCGATGACTTGCGTGCCCTGGTTCTGCAGCGTTCCCGTTCCATTGAGAACGGCCAGTGTGCCACCATCGACCGTGGTAGCCGGGCCAAGTATCAATTTGCCGTTGACGGTTATTGTGCCTTCAATGCCCAGTGTACCGGTGCCGCCGTCAAGTGTCGCCGCAACCGTATCATCAAGCAGCGACATCGACTGTTGGTTGGTAAACGTACCTGTTCCACCGAGCGTTTTAGAACCGGACATGTCGATATCGCCGCTCGCACCGAGCAAAATAGATCCGTTGTTCGTATAGGTTCCGTCACTGGTCGTCAGCGAGCCCAAATTTTCAATGCTGTAGGTCAATGCCGCACCGGCATTGAAATTAATCGTAGCATTACTCCGGAAGCTGCTTACTTCCGAGATAACCGTCGATCCACCGTCGGTAAATTGGTCGAAGACCAGCGTGCCCAACGTGAAGGGACCGGTCAGGTTCCAATTGCTGTCCGATTCAACGATATCGTCTCCATCGCCCAAGGCGGCAAGCGTACCTGTTCCCGATACCGTTGTGACCAAGGCAGAGTTGACCGAAAGCGTGTTGCTACCAACGCCGCTGAGATCGATTTCTTCAATCGAACCGACAGCAACCAGATTTGCGTTATCAGCCGTTTGCCCCGAACCAAACAGGCGGATCTTGTCTATTCCGGCGCCCCCGTCGATGGTTTCCGCCGACGTATCGAAGCCAATCGTATCGTCACCGGCACCGCCGAATATTGTATCGACCCCGCCAGCGCCGTCGATCGTATCATCGCCAGCACCACCGAAAATTTGATTGACCCCGGCATCACCATCCAGGAAATCGGCGCCGGCGCCACCTATCAGGACTTCGATGCCTGTAAAGGTGTCGCTGTCGATTTCGGAACCCGACGCAGTGCCCGTGGATGTGTCGGCGATGACGCCCAAAAACGTGCTGGAAAAGGAAAGCGTATCGGTGCCCGCGCCACCGTCATAACTGTCGAAGCCTAGACCGCTTCCCGCAACCAGAAAGTCGTTCCCCGCACCACCGATAACGATATCGTCCCCGGAATCGGCGAAGATCGTATCGTCGCCGGCATTGCCGATAAGGGTATCGTTTCCTTCTAACCCATCGAGAATATCCGCCCCGCTGCCGCCCGTCAGCGTATCATCGCCGGTCGCACCGATTATGGTTTGTGGCGTGACCTCGGCGCTGCGATCGTCGTTGATCGGTGAATCAATAGCGATTGTATCGTCTGCAACTATCAATTCTTCATTGTTGGGATCATCAGGTGGTGGCGGCGCATCGCCAAAGGGATCATCCGCAGATCCGAAATCGCCAAAATCGGTCGCTAAATCACCGGAGCCAAAGGGGTCGTCCGTGGTTCCAAAGCCACCACTGTAAGGATCTCCCAGGCCCCCGAAATCACCCGTTGGACCGCTGAATATATCACCACTGCCGTATGTCGGCCCTCCAGATAGAAACCCGCCACCGTCTACGACACCACCAACGCCATCTTCGCTTCCAGGACCATCAGGACCTTGCTCCCCACCGGTGCTTCCGAGACTTGAAGTGTCTCCTCCATTTGCTGTTTCACTACCCGTGCCATCAGTAGGGCCGTCCCCTATTGCATCCGTTTCTTGCCCTTCCGGGCCTGCTTCTTGCCCATCCGTCCCAGCACCTCCCGCCGCCTGTGCATCACCTGCTTCCCCACCTTCACCACCGGCCTCTTGCTGATCACCTTCTACGGCACCTTCTTCCGTTCCCTGTAATGCACGATCCGCCAGTGCCTCACCTTCGCCACCGCCTTCAGCGTCGCCGCCGCCTTCTGCCCCATCTGATCCAGCCGCTCCTTCGCCATCGGCGACCTGTTCGCCGCCGCCTTCGCCGCCTTGCTCCTGGCCTGGCGCCGCATCGACTCCGGCCAGTTGCGCTTCCGCACCTTCGCCTTCGCCCCCGGCGCCTTCGGCTTCCGCGGCGCCCTCGCCTTCAGACTCCGCCGCACCTTCACCTTCTCCCTCTCCGCCGCCTTCACCCTCTCCAGCCGCCTCCTGCTCTCCTCCCTCCGGCCCACCTTCACCCGCGGCATCGGGACCGCCTTCCGAGTTGCCATCAGAACCGTTATCGGCGGGACCGGTCGGTGCGGTTTCCGCGGGGCCGTCCTGCGCTGGCCCGGCATTGTTCAAAAGGCCACCCGATACCGAGCTGACGCTGCTATAGCTTTGATTTACTTCTGTTTGACTCAGAACCACGGGTGCGGTGGGCACGGCGTTAAAACTCGTCACTGTCGTGGTCGCGTTGCGGTCCCCCATAACAACCGAGCCGCCTTGCGTGGCGACGGCGATTTCACCGTCGATGACCGTGAACTTGCTTTCCTCACCCGCTGGTTTGATCTCGCCCGCTACCTTGGTGCCACGAATGCCGATGGTCGCAACCGGCGTATTGACCTGCATCTTCGTATTGTCGGTCTTGGCGATCTCGCCGCTGACGAAAACGAACACGCCTTTCAAAATCGAGAATGACGAGCTGCCTTGCTGGCTCGCGGGATTGTAAACCATCTCGTCCAACGCAAGACGCGCATCGCTGCCGAGCGCGAAGGTCGTCTTGTCGAGAAAGACCATATTGATGGCGCCGCCATCGGCGGTTTCGATCACATCGCCCTGAAATACGGAATCACCGGCAGAGAGAGCAGCCCGTGTCCCGTCCGCGCGAACGGCGAATGCCTGTCCCGTGATATCTTTTACCTGCCCGATTGGTTCCGCTGCCTGAGCGATCTGACCAATCTGTGCATATTGGCCCGCCGCTTCGGGTGGCGTGAACGACTGCACAAGTGCCGGTGTAAGCCGTCCGCCTTCCGGCGTGATGAGGTCCGGCGGGCTGTCTGTCAGGAAATAGCCCCTGACGACGAAAGTCGTACCATCTTTACCAACCAGGACGAGATCGTCGCCCTGCTGCAGATAGGCGGCATCCGATGCAAAACGCGCGCCAGGCAGCATGATTTCCACGCCCCAAGCAGCATCCGCGCCGCTCTGCGTTGAAATCTGATTATTTTGATTAGAGTCGCGCTGTACGACGTCTATTTCAGGCGTGCGTACCGCCATGCGTTTTCCCCGACTGGCCTTTGTGAATAGGCCCGGAAACGCTACTGAAGGATGTTTAATATCTGGTTAACAACGTATTACGTGCTGCGCTTGCAGTTTGGTTGACGCGTCCGGTTGTGTCCTGATAATCCGGGTCTGAGAGCGTGCACGCTTATGGCATGGCCCCTTATCAAAACGTAAAGGATCGAAAATGACGACCAATGATCGGAAGTCGACACTTCGTAGCCGTTCCTGGTTCAACGATCCGGACAACCCGGGCATGACGGCGCTTTATATTGAACGCTATATGAATTACGGCATCACCCGTGATGAATTGCAGTCCGGTCTGCCCATCATCGGCATCGCACAGACGGGCAGCGACCTTTCACCCTGCAACAAGGTGCATGAGGATTTAGCAGAGCGCCTGAAAGCAGGCATTCGTGAAGCTGGAGGTGTGCCCTTTGTATTCCCGGTTCATCCGATCCAGGAAACCGGTAGGCGGCCAACTGCGGCGCTTGACCGCAATCTGGCCTATCTTGGGCTGGTTGAAATCCTGCATGGCTACCCAATTGACGGCGTCATTCTCACAACCGGGTGCGACAAGACGACACCCGCCTGCATTATGGCTGCAGCGACCGCCGATCTTCCGGCCATCGTTCTTTCCGGTGGGCCCATGCTTGATGGTCACTGGGATGGCAAACTCGTT
Organism: Alphaproteobacteria bacterium; assembly: GCA_021774435.1. Lineage (GTDB taxonomy): Bacteria > Pseudomonadota > Alphaproteobacteria > UBA8366. The sequence goes on along the minus strand of JAJFJB010000525.1, from coordinate 10,045 downwards.
GGATCGGGCACGATTCTTTGGGAAGCGCGTCGGATGCTTGCTGCCAAAGAAATCGAATACGAAGAGTTTATCGAGATGGTCGCCGCTTCGGCACCCAGCCTTGGCCATTGCAACACGATGGGCACGGCTCTCTCAATGAATTCGCTCGCCGAAGCGCTCGGCATGTCGCTCCCGGGTTGTGCCAGCATTCCCGCTCCCTACAGAGAGCGCGGACAAATGGCCTACGAAACCGGCCGCCGCATTGTCGATATGGTTTGGGACGACCTGAAACCTTCGGACATTCTAACACTCTCCGCGTTCCGCAATGCGATCGCCGTCAATTCGGCAATTGGCGGTTCGACGAATTGTCCAATCCACCTCGCTGCCATTGCGCGCCATATTGGTGTCGAACTCGATATCGAGGAATGGCAATCGCATGGGCACGACATTCCGCTTCTCGTGAACTGCCAGCCCGCCGGCGAATATCTCGGCGAAGGCTATCATCTCGCCGGCGGCGTGCCCGCCGTCTGCAGCGAATTGATGAAGGCTGGAAAGTTGATCGAAGATGCCATGACAGTGTCCGGAAAGCCCATTGGCGAAAACTATCGTGAGGCGAGGGTGCTGAATACCGATGTCATTCGACATTACGACAACCCACTGATGGATCAGGCCGGCTTCATTGTCGTCAGCGGCAACCTATTTGACGCGGCATTGATGAAAACATCGGTGATCAGCGACGAGTTTCGAGCAAAATATCTCTCGGAGCCAGGCAACGAGAACCGCTTCGAGGGTCGGGCCATTGTTTTCGAGGGTCCGGAGGATTACCACGACCGCATCAACGACCCTTCCCTCGAAATCGACGATTCCTGCATGCTGTTTATTCGCGGTTGCGGTCCCGTTGCCTATCCGGGTTCGGCGGAGGTCGTCAATATGCTGCCACCTGATGCGCTGGTTCAGGCGGGGACTGCGGAACTACCCTGCATCGGCGATGGCCGTCAGAGCGGCACGTCGGCCAGCCCATCAATTCTGAATGCCTCACCGGAATCAGCTGTCGGCGGCGGCCTGGCTATCCTACAAACCGGCGATTCGGTTCGCATCGACCTCAATGAACGAAGCGTCAATGTCGTTTTAACAGACGCGGAATTGCAGGCACGCTGGGATGCTCATGAATTACCGGAGCTCGAACATCAGACGCCATGGCAGGAAATCTATCGCGGCATGGTTGGGCAATTGTCGAGCGGTGCCTGTCTGGAAGTCGCCACCCGGTATCACGGCGTCGCGGCTAATATGCCGCGCCATTCACACTGAGCCAGGGCGATAACATGACGGGAAGACTGACAGGCAAAAAAGCCGTATTGAGCGCCGCGGCGCAGGGCATCGGCCAAGCGACGGCATTGGCGTTCGCGGCAGAAGGTGCGGATGTTATCGCAACGGATATCAATGGCGATAAATTGGCGGAACTGGATAAAACGGAAGGCATATCGGTACAGACCCTCGACGTTACGGATACAGATGCCGTCATGGCATTTGCGAAAGATCTCGGCGCGGTCGACATCCTATTTAACATCGCCGGATTCGTGCATCACGGGTCCATCTTGGATTGCGAGGAGTCGGAGTGGGATTTCGCGTTCGACCTCAATGTAAAGGGTGCCTACCGAATGATCCGCGCAATCTTACCGGCGATGCTCGCCGCAGGAGGCGGGTCGATCATCAACATGTCATCCGTCGCGTCTTCCGTATCCGGTCTGCCCAATCGCTTCGCCTATGGTGCCAGCAAGGCAGCCGTCCTCGGGCTGACAAAATCGGTCGCCGCCGATTACATTCGGCAGGGCATTAGATGTAATGCGCTATGCCCCGGAACCATCCAGTCGCCATCCCTTAATGACCGCATTGCGGCCTTTGATGACCCCGTGGCAGCAAAGAAAGATTTCATTGCACGGCAGCCCATCGGCCGGCTTGGTACAGCGGAAGAAATCGCCGCGATGGCGGTCTATCTTGCCAGTGACGAATCGCGCTACACGACGGGCGCAACAATGATCGTCGATGGCGGCCTCACTCTCTGAACGCAAAAAAAGATAAGGACAATCATGAGCAAGGCATTTGTTTTCCCGGGCCAAGGTTCGCAAGCGGTCGGCATGGGCCAGGCGCTCGCCGAGGCATTCGCGCCCGCGCGCCATGTATTCGAAGAGATCAATGACGCGCTGGATCAGAACCTGTCCAAGCTGATGTTCGAGGGCCCGGACGATGAGCTGCGGCTAACCGAGAATGCGCAGCCTGCGCTCATGGCGGTCAGTATGGCGATCGTTCGTGTTCTCGGGGAAGAAGGCAATATTTCGCTTGATGATAAAGCCGCCTTCGTTGCCGGTCATTCCCTGGGCGAATATTCAGCGCTCGCAGCAGCGGGCTCGCTTGCCGTCGCCGATACGGCACGCCTCCTGAAGTTGCGGGGTCAATCGATGCAGGAGGCGGTCCCCGTCGGCGAAGGCGCCATGGCGGCGCTACTCGGCCTCGACCTCGACACGGCCCGAGAAGTCGCGGAGGAAGCCGCAGCAGGTGACGTTTGCGATATCGGGAATGACAACGCTCCAGGCCAGGTCGTCCTGAGCGGTTCGACCGCAGCAATCGAACGCGCCGTCGAAATCGCCAAGGAGAAAGGGGCACGCCGCGCCGTGCCACTGCCCGTCAGCGCGCCGTTTCACTGCTCACTACTCGCGCCGGCCGCCGACATCATGGAAGAGGCATTGGGCAAGACGGATATCGCTGCACCCTCGCCGACCCTTGTCGCCAATGTCACGGCCGCGAGTGTCGAGGACCCGCCGATTATCCGGCGTCAGTTGGTAGAGCAGGTCACGGGAATGGTGCGGTGGCGGGAAAGCGTTCTCTATATGAAGGAACAAGGTGTCGACGCGTTAATCGAATTGGGTGCCGGCAATGTCCTCACAGGTTTGACACGGCGAATCGATCGCGAACTTACGGGTCGGTCCGTGCAAACCCCGGACGATATTGAGGCACTTTTAAAGGATCTGTGACGCGGTTATTGCGGGAAAGGCAATTATGTTCGATTTAACAGGAAAATCAGCCCTGGTAACGGGTGCATCCGGCGGTATCGGCGGCGCGATCGCAACGGCCCTGCATGAGTGCGGTGCGACTGTCGCGCTATCGGGAACGCGGCTTGAGCCCTTGGAGGCATTGCGCGACACACTTGGTGACCGTGCGCACGTAACGCCGGCTAATCTTGGCGCGTCGGACGCGCCCTCCCAGCTCGCGAAAGACGCAGAAGCCGCGATGGGGCAAATCGATATCCTCGTCAACAATGCCGGCCTCACACGCGACGGTCTCGCCATGCGCATGAAGGAAGACGACTGGAACAATGTTCTGGACGTCAACCTGACGGCGGCTTTCCGCCTTAGCCAGGCAGTCCTGCGCGGCATGATGAAACGCCGCTGGGGGCGAATCGTTGCCATTACGTCGATTGTCGGCGTGACCGGTAACGCGGGACAGACCAACTATGCCGCCTCGAAAGCGGGGCTTATCGGCATGTCGAAATCACTGGCACAGGAAGTTGCCAGCCGCGGCATTACAGTGAACTGTATTGCGCCGGGTTTTATCGAGACCGCAATGACGGAGGCCTTAAATGAACAACAGCGTGAATCCGCAGCATCGGCGGTGCCCGCAGGCCGATTTGGTGCCGTCGAAGATATCGCCGCAGGAGCCGTATATTTGACAAGTGACGAAGCCGCCTATGTCACCGGTCAAACGTTGCATATCAATGGCGGAATGGCGATGATATGAGGGGAGGTCAGCACCGGTTCTGGGGCGCTGGTGTTTGCGAATTAATTATGTTACTAGGGCGCGCCTCCGCCCTCGAAATTGCGGAGTTTTCTATTAATCGCCCAGTACAGCTTGAAGGGTAAGCGAAGATGAGTGACGTTTCCGAACGCGTAAAAAAAATAGTCGTAGAGCACCTTGGGGTCGAAGAAGCGAAGGTGACGGACAACGCCAGTTTCATCGATGATTTGGGCGCAGATAGCCTGGACACCGTTGAATTGGTCATGGCCTTCGAAGAAGAATTCGGATGTGAAATTCCGGACGATGCGGCCGAAAAAATTCAAACCGTCAAGGACGCGATCACGTTTATTGACGCGAATGCCGACGCCTAATCGAATTCAAGACCGCCGGTGGAAAAAGTTTGCGGGCGCCTGAATTCGTAATGGTTGGAAGTTGATGAAACGCGTTGTAGTGACAGGTTTGGGCGCTGTTACGCCACTCGGCGTCGGTGTCGATAAAGTCTGGAGCCGAGTAATCGCCGGCGAGTCGGGCATATCGTCGATTCAAGAATTCGATGTATCCGATCTTCCGTGCAAGGTCGCGGGTATGGTGCCACCCGGCGAGACCGAAAACGGCGAATTTAACGCTGATGATTGGGTCACGCCGAAAAACCAACGCAAAATGGACAAGTTTATTGTCTATGCCGTTGCGGCAGCGAAACTCGCGGTAAAGGACTCTGGCTGGATTGCCGAGACTGAAGAGCAGCAGGAACGGACCGGTGTTCTGATTGGATCAGGAATAGGCGGTCTTCCGGGAATCGCGGAAGGCGCTCTCCTGATCGAGAAAAAGGGTCCTAGGCGGCTCAGCCCATTCTTCATTCCAGCCAACCTTATTAATCTCGCGTCAGGCCATGTGTCGATCGAACATGGCTTCCGGGGACCGAATCATTCCGTTGTGACCGCCTGTGCCAGTGGTGCCCATGCGATCGGTGACGCCGCGCGCATGATTAAATGGGATGACGCGGATGTCATGGTCGTCGGCGGTACCGAGGCAGCAATTTGCCGACTGGGCATAGCCGGGTTTGCGTCGGCGCGTGCCCTGTCTACCGGCTTCAACGATACGCCGCAGCAAGCCTCCCGGCCCTGGGACAAAGACAGGGACGGCTTCGTTATGGGCGAAGGTGCGGGCATCGTCGTGCTTGAGGAATTGGAGCACGCACGCCGTCGTGGCGCAAAAATCTATGCCGAGGTCATCGGCTATGGCATGTCGGGCGATGGTCATCATGTGACCGCCCCCGCCCCGGATGGCAACGGTGCCTTCCGCTCCATGAAAGCAGCATTGCGTAATGCGCAATGCAATGCGGACGATATCGACTACATCAACGCCCACGGCACTTCGACGCCGCTTGGCGATGAAATCGAATTGAATGCGGTCAAACGCCTTTTTGGGGATCACGCCTACAATCTGTCGATGTCTTCCACGAAATCTGCGATCGGACACTTGCTTGGCGCCGCAGGCAGTGTCGAATCGATCCTTTCCATCAAGGCGATGCATGACAACATCGCACCGCCGACACTCAATCTTGAGAATCCCTCGGAAGGGTGCGATATCGATCTTGTTCCGCTTCAGGCCAAGGAACGCGACATCGGCATGGTGATGACCAATTCGTTCGGCTTCGGGGGCACAAACGCTAGCCTCATCTTCGCGGACGCGCCGACCGAATAATGGGCCGCGCGATACGCGCTATCGCCATTATAATCGCCATACTCGCTATGGCGACGGGTGGCGTTGTTGTCTGGGGCAACAGAACCTTCGAGCAAGCCGGACCGCTCGCTGAAGATACCGTTATTGTCATTCCAAGAGGCACTGGTTTGCGCGCCATAGCGACCATGCTTACGGATGTCGGAATTATACGGTATCCCACCCTATTTATCGCGAAAGCAAAATGGACGGCGGCCCATCGCGACCTCAAGGCAGGTGAATATGCTTTCAAGGCACGTGTCAGGCCGGTAGACGCCCTCTCTGCCATCCGTGAAGGCCGTGTGGTTGTCCACCGCATCACAATTCCGGAAGGTTTGACCAGCCTGGAGGTAGCCAAGCTTATCGACGCTGCGCCGCGCCTGACAGGAGACCTCGGTACCGTGCCACCGGAAGGTGCGGTTCTGCCGGAGACCTATGATTATTCTTACGGAGATACCCGGTTAGACCTCCTGCGGCGCATGACCGCGGCCCGAAACGCGACGCTTATGGCGCTATGGCAAGCGCGGGCAGAGGGTTTACCGCTCGCCAATCCCGAGGCCGCAGTCGTACTCGCCTCCATCGTCGAAAAGGAAACCGCCCGCCCTAAAGAACGACCACGGGTAGCCGCCGTTTTCATAAATCGTTTGCGCCGTGGTATGCGGCTTCAGTCGGACCCAACGGTGGTATATGCCCTTACCGGCGGGAAAAGGCCGCTCGGGCGGCGTTTAGCCCGCAGCGACCTTGCCATCGACAATCCCTTCAATACCTATGTCAAAAAAGGACTGCCGCCGGGACCTATCGCGAACCCCGGTTCTGCAGCGTTGGAAGCCGTCTTGCAGCCCGCCGTAACGGGGGATCTGTATTTCGTGGCTGACGGAACCGGCGGTCATGCCTTTGCCAAGACCCTGCGGGAACACAATCGCAACGTCGCCCGTTGGCGGCGGCTTCAGCGCGCGCGGCGCGGCACCAATAAGTAATCAATCATCTTGACGCCGCTATTCAGGGCCGAAGAGACAAAATCGAAACGCACCGTCAGATAATTTTCAACACACCACGTATCATGAGCCCAACCGCCGCGAGTAACAGCAGCACCTGAAGAGCATCGAAAAAACGGCGTGGTTCCGACAGATGAAATGCGCGTGTCCCGGCCCAGGTACCAAGGAATACAACAGGCGCAAGCAAGGCCGCCTCGATCAGAATTGGTACGGTGATCAAGCCTGTGGGTAGCAGAAGCGCAACGCGCACCAGTATAAACAAGCCGGACAAGACCAGATTGGTCCCACGAAGGGATGCCGCCGTTTTACAGGCAAGTTTAAGATAGACGACAAGGAAATAAAGCCCCCCTCCGCCACTGACGGTTCCAACCGTCCCCGAAATGGCAGCGAGCGCAGAGGTGACCGTCCTGGCTCGAAGGTCGATATAACGAGGCAAGCGTTCGAGAAGGCGCAAGCGGTCCATCGCCACAACGATGGCAATAATGACGCCCATGATCAGAGTCAGCCAATCCGCTGCCAAGATCGTAAACAACCAAGTACCGAGAGCGACCCCGACGAACATTCCCAAAATCAACGGTCGGGTCACCTTCCAATCGGCCTTGCCGAAGCCCTGTGGCAACAGATGAACTTGCGCCGTTGCCGCCGTAAAGACGACCAGCAGAATGGCGTGATGCGGTCCCAGCAACCACGTCGTCAACAACACGATCGGCATGTTCGACCCGAAGCCGAAGGCGCCACGAATGAAGAAACCAACGAAATGCGCCGCGAAGACACAAAGCACGGCCCAGACGGGGATATCGGAAAACGGAGTAAACTCAGGAAGCACGCGGTTCAGCCAAATAACACATTGTTCAACGTCGTTTATAGCAGTCGATTGCGAATTCTCATTTGCTGAAATTCTTTGTTAACCATTTTTTCGTCATATTACCGCGCGTTTCAGCGTAGGCTCGTCCTGTGCTCGGAGCCGTTGACAGAGGAGAATTGTTTATGACTTCGCGTGACTACGATCTGCTGGTCCTCGGTTCAGGCCCCGCTGGGCATCGTGCGGCAATTCAAGCGGCCAAGCTTGGCAAGCGTACGGCGGTCGTCGAACACAAGGCCGTCCTGGGCGGCGCTTGTATCAATACCGGCACAATTCCAAGCAAGACACTACGCGAAGCGGTTCTGCACCTCTCCGGGTACCGGGAGCGGAGTATCTACGGCGCCTCTTACACGGTGAAGCAAGATATCACCATGTCCGATTTGCTGGTGCGGACCGATAATGTCATCGCCAACGAGCTCGACGTTAACCGGCACCAATTGCAGCGCAATCGCGTCGAGTTGCTGCAGGCAGAGGGCACATTCGTCGATCCGCATACCGTACGCCTTTCCGGCTTGGACGGACATGGCCATTGGGATGTCACGGCGGACAAAATAATTATTGCTGTCGGCACCAAAACGACCCGCGACGCCGGCGTGGAGTTCGACGGGCAGAGGCTCTTTACCAGCGATGACGTTCTGAATCTCAAAGAACTGCCAAGGTCGATGGTGATTATCGGCGCTGGTGTGATCGGACTTGAATATGGAACGATCTTTGCCGCACTTGGTGTCCGCGTAACCGTTGTCGACAAACGGCCGAGGCTACTGACCTTTGTCGATTTCGAGATTATCGATACGTTGGTCTACCAAATGCGACAGAACCGCATGACCCTGCGTCTCGGTGAAGAAGTCAGCGGACTTGAGCACGTGTCCGGTGAAAAGGGCGACCGCGTTCGCATTACTCTCGGTAGTGGCAAACAAATTCAGGCGGAAAGCGCGCTTTACAGTATCGGCCGTACGGGTGCCACGGGCAATTTGAACCTTGAGGACATCGGAATCAGCCTTGGCGACCGCTCCTTGATCAAGGTAAACGACAACTTCCAAACTGATGTCGATCATATTTACGCCGTCGGCGATGTTATCGGGTTTCCGAGCCTCGCCTCCACATCCATGGAACAGGGCCGTATCGCATCCTGCCACGCGTTTGGAGAGAAAGCGGAGAGCGTACCAAATCTGCTGCCATACGGAATCTACACAATTCCCGAAATTTCGGTAGTCGGTCAAAGCGAAGAGACTTTGACCGAAGCGGGCATTCCCTACGAGGTCGGCAAGGCATCCTATAAAGAAATTTCTCGCGGGCAGATTCTCGGCGACTCTATCGGTGTTCTCAAACTGTTGTTCCATCGGGAGACCCGGCAGCTTCTCGGTGTTGCAATCCTTGGCGAAGGGGCCAGCGAACTAATCCACATCGGTCAGGCCGCGCTTTCTCTCGGCGGGACCGTCGATTATTTCGTCGATACGGTCTTCAACTATCCGACGCTCGCCGAATGCTACAAGACAGCGGCCTTCGACGGGATAAACAGGCTCTCCTAAGAAAAACCCGGTCTTGCCAGCCCCCTACCGGTGAGAGGACAATGCGATTAGACGCCATGTCGTAAATGGCGCATCGTTCGTATTCATCCAGACAACCCATCAGGGAGTTAAACATGCTGCTCGACGTTCGCACCTATACCTGCCGTCCCGGAACCATCAAGAAACATCTCGATCTCTACGAAAAGATGGGCAAAGGCCCACAATTTCGAAATCTCGGCGACCCCCTGGCGTACATGACGACGGAAACCGGGAATCCAAACCAATATGTCCATATATGGGTCTACGAAAATGCCGGCGACCGCGAAGCCAAGCGTGCCGCGATGTGGCAGGATCCCGAATGGATCGCCTATACTCAAGAAAGCGCCAAACTAGGCGCACTGGAAGCGCAAGAAAACAAGCTAATGCAGCCCGTCAGTTTCCACACCATCAAGCGCTAAAAAGCCAAAAATCCAGCAATATCAATACGGCGGCGCTTTTAAGCGCCGCCGTTATTTTGTGGCAAAACGGCAACCAACCGAGCACGCTACCCAATAGCGTCTCAACTAGGACGTTGAAGGGCGGCTCAACACAATCCTATTCCGGCCCTGCGCCTTGGCTTTGTATAGCGCTTTGTCGGCCGCGCCCGTCAGCGACGATGCCGTTGGGTAGTCTGAGAATTGGGCCAGACCGCAACTAAATGACACTTGGAAAACCTTATCATCGCTCTTGTGCCGAATCTCTGAAAACGCCACTCGGATTTCATCCAGGACCTGTCCTGCTGCATCCAGATCGGCGCCGGAGAGCACAACCGCAAACTCCTCACCTCCCATTCGCCCAATGATATCGAAGCCGCGCAATCGCTGTTTCAGCAGACGGGCCAAACTTTTAATAACCCAGTCGCCGGCCTGATGACCGTATTCGTCGTTGACCGACTTAAAATGATCGATATCCAAGGTTGCAAACGTGAGTGGCTCCCGACTCCGCTTGGCCCTAGCAATCTCAGTATCCAACGCCAGCTTCGTCGCGCTGTGATCTAGCAGCCCCGTCAAACTGTCGCGAACCATCAGAGCCCGCAATGCCCGGAACCGCGTCGCTCGTAATGAAACTGCCGTAATCAGTTGATCTGGCTGCATCGATTTGATCAGGAAATCATCGCCCCCTTGACGCATCGCATCAAGTTGGCTGTCGAGTTC
>JAJFJB010000524.1 GCA_021774435.1 Alphaproteobacteria bacterium | reverse complement strand
AGCCCGGGCTCCGCTTGGCCGAACCGGGCGAATTTACCCGGCGCGCTTTTTTATCCGGCAAAATCGATCTCACCGAGGCGGAAGGCTTGATCGATCTGATCGATGCCGAAACCGAAGCGCAGCGCCGTCAGGCCTTGCGCCAAGCCGATGGGGCGCTGGGCCGTCTTTATACACAGTGGCGTACGCGCTTAATCGGACTGTTGGCGCATTTTGAAGCGTCGATCGATTTTGTCGATGAGCCGATCCCGGAGTCTCTGGAAGCGGAGGTTCGGCAGGGTATCTTGGGTGTTGAAGGGGAAATAACACAACATCTTGATGATAATCGACGCGGAGAGCAATTAAGAGAGGGAGTGCACATTGTCATTCTCGGCGCGCCTAATGTTGGAAAGTCCAGCCTCCTAAATCTCTTATCGCATCGCGACGCGGCGATCGTGTCGGCAACGGCGGGAACGACCCGGGACGTGGTCGAGGTCCGGCTCGACTTGGAGGGATATCCGGTCACAATCGCGGATACGGCGGGCCTGCGGGATAGCGCCGATGCAATCGAGGCAGAGGGCGTGCGCCGAGCCCGTGCCCGGGCCGAACAATCCGATTTAAAACTTTTCGTTTTCGATGCGACACGTTCACCCGATCCGGTGGCGGAAAGTATGATCGATTCCGATACGATTGTCGTTTTTAACAAAAGCGATCTTCTCGATGTGGAGGCGCTCGACTTACCGCCATCAACTGCCTGGTCCACCTGCGCGATTTCAGTGAAGACAGGAATGGGAATTGAAGTGTTCCTAAAAACGCTTTTGGATTTGGTCGAGAGGCGGATGGGAATATCCGACGCGCCCGTCATCACGCGGGTGCGACACCGGGCAGCATTGGAAGCGTGCCGTGACGCGTTGGGCCGGGCGGCAACGGCGTCTGAATCCGAGCTTGCCGCGGAAGATCTTCGGCTTGCCGTTCGTTCGCTTGGCGGAATAACCGGTTCGGTGGATGTCGAAGATTTGTTGGACGTGATTTTCCGCGATTTTTGTATCGGAAAGTAATGTTTCACGTGAAACATTCTGCCAAGTGCTTGCTTTACTTGGGAATAGAGCGACACTAGATTACCCGCCATGTCATACTGGGATGTCATCGTTGTTGGAGGGGGACACGCGGGCTGCGAAGCGGCCGCGGCGGCGGCGCGCCTTGGTGCCAAAACCCTCCTGGTCACGCATAAATTGGCGACGATTGGAGAGATGTCCTGTAATCCCGCCATCGGCGGTCTTGGGAAAGGGCATCTGGTTCGTGAGATTGACGCCCTGGACGGCGTCATGGGTCAGGTCGCGGATCAGGCCGGTATACAGTTCAGGATGCTGAACCGCAGCAAGGGACCGGCAGTGCGTGGTCCGCGCGCGCAAGCCGACCGGCGATTGTACCGGGAGGCCATGCAGGCAACGTTGGCAGCGCAGGAAAATCTGGAAATCCGAGCAGCGGCCGTAGAGGATATTGCGCTCGACGACGATAATCGCGCCATCGGCATCATTACCGCGGCAAAAGAGACATTGTTCGCGCCGGCTATTGTCCTAACGACGGGCACCTTCCTTAGCGGCATGATTCATATCGGCGAGGAGAAGATCCCGGCGGGCCGGGTTGGCGATGAAGCGGCATACGGCCTCTCGCGGACGCTCGCCCGGTTTGGTTTTGCCTTAGGTCGTCTCAAGACCGGAACCCCCCCGCGACTCGATGGGACGACGATCGACTGGTCTGACCTGCAGGTTCAGCCTGGTGATGCCGATCCGATTCCGTTCTCTTATTTGACCAATAAAATTACGACGCCGCAGATCGATTGCCATATGACCTATACGTCGGAAGCGGGACATGATTTGATCCGCGGCAATCTCGATCGTGCGCCAATTTATTCCGGCCAGATTGACGGTACCGGACCGCGCTATTGTCCCTCGATCGAGGACAAGGTTGTCCGATTTGCCGATAAGACAAGTCACCAGATTTATCTGGAGCCTGAGGGGCTGGATGACGACACGGTTTATCCAAACGGCATATCGACCTCCCTCCCCCGCGATGTGCAGCAGTCTTTGCTCGAGACAATTCCGGGATTGGAGAAGGCGCGGATGATCCGCCCGGGTTACGCGATCGAATATGATTTTGTCGACCCGCGTGCCCTGCACCCTTCGCTGGAAACAAAACGAATTCCCGGATTATTTTTCGCAGGCCAGATAAATGGAACAACCGGATATGAGGAAGCGGCGGCGCAAGGCCTCATGGCGGGCCTGAATGCGGCCTTGTTGGTCGGCAAGAGAGACCCGCTGATCTTGGATCGTGCGGAAGGATATATTGGTGTCCTGATCGACGATTTGGTTTCGAAGGGAACCAATGAGCCTTATCGCATGTTTACCTCGCGCGCCGAGTACCGCCTGCGCCTGAGAGCCGATAATGCCGATCAACGGTTAAGTCCGATCGGGGCGACATTGGGTTGCCTCTCGTCAGAAAGAAGCGCGGCGTGGCAAGAGAAGGAGCGATCTCTTGCCGACGCGCGTGCTTTGGCGCGGTCGCTTACGGCAAGTCCGACGGTCATGAATCGATCCGGTTTTAAAATCAAACAGGATGGCGTTGTCCGCAATGTGATTGATCTTCTTGCCTTCCCCGATATCGGTTTAGCGGGACTTGCCAAGATTTGGCCGGCATTGGGCGATCTAAAACCTGATATCGCAGAGCAGCTTGCGATTGATGGATTGTATCAAGGCTATATGGCGCGGCAGGATGCGGATATCGAAGCGTACCGCCGCGACGATCAATTGCTCTTGCCGATAGACCTTGATTACGCTGCCGTCGGAAGTCTTTCCGCCGAAGTGCGTCAGAAGCTTGAAACCGCGCGACCGCGGACATTGGGGGCTGCTGCGCGTATTTCTGGTGTAACGCCGGCGGCGACCGTTGCCCTCCTCCGCTATGTTCGGCGCGGTGGAACAGAGGCCCGTGCCTGATATTCTCAGCGCCGATGGGTTTGCTGAAGCGGTAAATGTTTCACGTGAAACACTGGACCGTCTGAAAGCCTACGCTGAGCTTCTTCAAAAATGGGGCGTTCGAATCAATCTGGTGGGGCGATCCACGATGCCCGACCTTTGGCGCCGGCATATGCTCGATTCCGCTCAAATTTGGCCGCATATTCCATCGGACGCACGGACACTGATTGATTTCGGCAGCGGCGCCGGATTTCCCGGTCTCGTCCTTGCGATTATGGGTGTTCCCGATGTCCATTTGGTCGAGGCGAATGCGAAGAAGTGTGCTTTTCTCCGCGAAGCCGCGCGCGTGACGGAAGTGACGGTGACAATTCATAATGACCGAATCGAAAGCCTGGCACCGTTGGCGGCAGATGTAATCACCGCGCGTGCGCTCGCTCCATTACCAATCCTCGTCGGATATGCCGAACCCTATCTTGCACCGACTACAATCTGTTTGTTTTTGAAAGGCCGCGGTGTCGATGAGGAATTGACCCAATTACGTAAAATGTGGAATATTAGGGAGAAAGTGTATCAAAGCATCACGGATCCCGAAGGGATTATCCTGAGTATGAAAGTGAAATCCCATGACCCAG
>JAJFJB010000523.1 GCA_021774435.1 Alphaproteobacteria bacterium | reverse complement strand
CAACATAGGTCTCTGGGACGCCATAGACGCCCCAATCGATAGAAACGCGCCCATCAAAATCGGCGCCAGTTCGCGTATAGGGGTCACCCAGCTCATCGAGCCATTTCCGGGCGTCTTCCGACTTGTCCTTGTAGTTAAGGCCATGAACGGGGACGAAGTCACGTGACGCCAGGCGCATCAAAAGCGGATGCTCGGCACGGCACGCAATGCACCATGACGCAAAAACGTTGACCAATGAGACCTCTCCCATCAGGTCTTTATTTGATAAGCCCAACTGCCGCCCTTCGACGGGCTGTAGGTCAAATTCGGGAACAGGTTTACCGATCAAAACCGATGGTAGAATTCTCGGGTCCATCGTTAGTCCGATAGCAAAAGCTACCGCCAAGCCGACAAATACCGCTGCCGGCAACAAAAATACCAACCGCCTTGAGGATTGTTTCTTAGTATCCCGAGGTAAAGTGGGCTCTGCTGAATGAACCTCACCTGTCATAATCGTTCCTAGATTACTTTTTTCGGTTTATCGACGCAGGATATTCCTCAGCTCTTCGAGATATTTGGCTTAGGGTAAAGAGCCTGCCCGGAAACTGTCCCGCCGCATCTTTTCGTCCAGCGTCAGCAGCATGAGAGCCAGTTGTGCCAGATCAACGTTCGACCATCCTGCGGTCACCGCACCATTCCGCCAGGTGACGGAAAGCGCGATGGACTGGATTTGATCTAGGTTTTGCAGGCCGCTTTCGAATATTTCAGCTGGTGTCGTGCCATGCAGGCTTTCAATCGTACCCATGTCGATCTCCTTCTCATCACACTGCGGTCCGGCTCAGTAATTGTTCTTCTTGCCATCAACGCCTACCGATTGAGCACCACCATTTGATGGCCCTTCCCGTCAATTTTGATATCACCGCGTACGCGAAGTGTTTTTTGATCGATAACCCATAATTTGGGTTCGTCGGCGCTGGAGAGGTAAATTTTCCCTGTGCCGGTTATTGTTGCCAGATGGTACGGTGACGGTCCCACGGGTATGCTTTGAAGTTGGCCGGATGCGAGATCGATTGCCACCAACTTGTTCTCTTCCGTACCACTTACGAACGCTGTGCGCCCATCGTCAGAAAGATCGATTCCATGCAGCAACCCGCCAACGCTAAAAGTCTGCGTCGCCGCCTCACCTCTCAAAGCAATCGCCGACACTGTACCGTCGTCGACATTCGCCACATAGATGGCCTCGCCATTTGTTGCGAGCGCCAAATGTTCAGGGGTTTCACCGGTTGGTAAAGTTCTGAGCTCGGCCCAGGATTCCGTGCTGATCTCACTGACGGTATTATTGCCAGCGTTACTTACGTACGCACGTTTGCCATCTCGACTGATCACCGCGTAATTGGGCGTTGGGCCTGTTTTGAGTGATTTCAGGAGAGTTGCTTTGGCAAGGTTAACGACGCTGACGCTGTCCTGACCCGGGTGCGTCGCCATTGCATACTTGCCGTCCGGCGTCAGAGCGACGTGATGGACCGCGCCGGGTACCACGATACGACGCACGACGTTTCCGTCCGCTCGAGGTATAACGTTACCGTCCGCGATTCTGATTACGGAAATAAAACTCTGCGTTTCTTGCTGCGGTGTTTTCGTTGCAGATTTTGCATGATGCGCGCGGTGTTCGTCTTCCGATACGCTCATGGGTTTGGGAGGCGCAGAAGACTCGCCGGGATCAAATTCCGCAAAACTTCCGGCAACCAAATATTTGCCATTCGCTGCGCCCGCAAGCCCGTGGACTTCACTCACATCTGTGATCTTCCCAGTGATTTGATCCGTTTCCGCATCGATAATCAGTATTTCGTTCCCGGTGCCCATCGGAACGTAAACGGTTGTTCCCGCGACCGCCGAAATCGAAAGGAATGCACTTGCGAACGCACCTAAAACCACAGTGGGAATCCGTTTCATCATTGGTTTACTCCTTAGTCATATGTGTTACGCAATTGGCTTTTCGGTTGCATTGCTAAATTGGGGAATGAACGCTGGCGTGCGCCGAGCGTATAAATCGTATTCGTCTCCGAACTCCGCGAGCGCGTCGCGCTCTTCGCTTTTGGCCAAGCGGACATACATCCAGACCAGAACGGGAAACATCGCGAGTGTCAGCAGAGTCGGCCACTGCACAAGGAAACCGAGCAGAACAAGGACGAACCCGACATATTGAGGGTGTCGGATGCGCGCGTAAGGACCCGTCGCAGCAAGAGCGTGACGATGTTGCGCCTCGTACAATACCCGCCACGCCGCAGAAATCAGGATGAACCCACTACCGATGAGTGCAAAACTTAATAAGTGAAACGGTCCAAAGTGCGGGTTGCCGCGCCAGCCGAAAAGCATTTCGAGAAGGTGACCCGAGTCATGGGCCAGCCAATCGATCCCTGGATAACGGCTCTGCAACCAGCCGGACAATAGGTAAATCGTGAGGGGAAAGCCGTACATTTCAGTGAATAGCGCAACTAAGAAGGCGCTGAACGCACTAAACGACCGCCAATCGCGCTTCGTCTTTGGCTTGAAGAAACTGAAGGCGAACATGATGAAGAGGGCCGAATTGAAGAAAACCAGGAACCAAAGGCCATAGGCGGAACTGTCCATGCCTTTCACTCCTTATCTTCGCCGTGGCCGCCGCCATGACCACCGTGTGCGCCATGCATGAAAAAATGCATACCACCACAGAAGACGAGAACCAGAATGAGCGGCAAGTAACCGATGATGTGTGCTTCATGCTCCTGCCAGAGAAAGTAAGCGCCAAGAGCCAGGAACGCGGCAAGTATCAGCCCGTAGCGAAACCGTAACGATCCGAAAAAACCCGTGTCATTTTTTTGTGGTCTTATTTTGTGCTGTCCCGGTGCAGGACCCTGTTCAAATGCAGCCTTATCGGTCTTGGCTATCATGTTCTTTTCCCTCTTTTGCATAGCGCGGGTTCTCCAGAAATTCGTCGCGTCGGCGGCAGTGCCGACAATTGGTGTCAAATCGACAGGTGCCTCTTTCGATCGTCATATTCTTTTTTGCTGATTTCCCCGCGCGCGAACCGCTCTTTCAAGATGTCCGTCGGTGATCCGCTTGTCGGCACTGTTTGGTCTGCAGCGTTCTTGCCCAACCAACGAACGGCGAGCACCACGAACAAAGTAATTCCACCCCAGAAAGCGATCATCATCAGGCCACCGAATACCATGTGCGGCCACCCCCAACTCCAGTCCCAACCGTAATGCCAGAAGCCCGCAGAGCTTTCGCCGGCTTTTGCCCATGCGGGGCTATAGCCGAATACCGCAAGCGAAAATGTCAGTACTATTTTCAAATAGGTGTGCATGTTGATCTCCTTAAAGTAGCCATCCGGGACCTAGAGATTAGTTGTCCGTTAGCTTTTGATAGCTGCGTGTGAAGCTGGATGGCGATTTGGAGAACCGTTCGCGACACCGGTCCGAGAAAAAGTAGCAAGCCCAATCATCGTACAATTCAGATTCTGCAGCCTCGGCCATGTCCAACACCTTGCCGCACATGGGGGCCTTCACGGCAATATTGTCGCTTGCGCTAGGCACGATTTTTCCTCCCTACTATTCGGTGATTTCCTGTGGCTCGTCATTAGCCGAACCGTGCGGTGAAAAAGTTATAGATCGGCCCAAAAACGGCAGCGATATACCATCCGTAAGCAAAGGACTCGACGAAGCCGAGGAAGAAATTCGGCCAACTGAGCCAACTAAATCCGGGAAGCAAAGGCGCCCACACGGCGTTCATGGCGAGTTCCGGGAACCAGAGGTCGAACAGAACGCATAGGATAAAAGTTATGGCGAAGAACGAACCAAGAGCCGTGCCCAACGCTAGGATTGGTACTCGCGATACATTTCGTGTCGGCAGTGACGTGCCTGCAAAATGGGTATGCTCAAAGGTGGATGTCGTTTCAGGCATGGGAGTGCTCCAACTTCGGTTGATTGGTATCGGAGGTGTAGAGGTCGGGTGCAGCCTCGAAGACTTCGCGGCATTCCCGTGAACAGAAATAGTAGACGCGGCCCGCATGTACGCTCGATTTCGCCTGGTTGGTCACAACGGTTTTCTTGCAAACCGGATCCATGTCATGGGCGGGTGGAATCCAGCGCATGTCTCGACGGCTTCCGGACGCGGTATCGGGCTCGGAATTTCCTTTGCCGTGTTTGTGTCCCATGACATGCGCGCCGCAGCCAAATCTCATCATCAGGAAAATAAAGGCACCCCAAAAAACGAAGTAGAGAAGAGCTTCCATGGGTTTCTCCTAGTCTTGAGCCGGGCCCAGCAATACACCGCACGCCAAATGTCCCATGCCCCTTGTTTCAAGCGTGTCGATTTCGATGGCCTGCAAGACGTTCTGTGTCATTTATTGCGGTTCCAATTTTTCATCATGCGGGTTCGGTGCTCGATCCCGGCCGCTACTTGGCGCATCTGCCTGAGGCTCCATGGTTTGATTTCGTTTCCAGGAGGCACGGGCAATTGGCCGTTTGGCTTTGCAACAGCACGAGTCTTTACTTTTGCGACAAGCGCTTTTCGTCATGGCGCATTCCCCTATTCTTTGCGGTAGTTTTTGCGACCGCTAACGGGCCGTTTGAGCGGCGCGGGAACGGCGCGGCCCTTCGTCGAGCCTTGGCGTAGCGTGCATTGAAACAACCAAGACAGAGCGAGGAGGATCACCGCAGTCGTAAAAAACCAAAACAGACCGTTTACACTCGCTGCCGTGATCCAGTCCGCGGTGTTCCAATGCCAATCGGCGGAGCCTGACCGGATGAGAACCAAATTTTCCATGTTGCCCATTGCAAGTTTCCTTTCGCTGACACATCAGTCCGTCGGATGCGGTCCGCTGAGCGGATTTTCCGGGTCAAGATCGAGCAAAGACCGTCGCGTTTCGGCTGAAAGCAGATAGAGATGCTCCAGGGAGGCGTGCGGCTCCTGGTTCCGCCGGTCCGGCACGGCGCGAACTGGAGCTGGAGGTTCGGCCCGGCGAGGTGGCTTCCGAGACGAGAGGGGCTGAACCTTACGATACTGAATTGGGTTCACCGGAAGCGGCTGACGTTCAGATCCTATTGGTACTGTGTTCAACATAGTTCAACTCCACCACGTGTTGCCGTCGCGGCAGTTGCTTAAAGCAACCGCCGCATTACAATCACTCGGCGTGCTGCACGCGCCCTGTGTGACGATCGACCTTGAGGCGCCGTACCAGCGAGTCTTCTACGGTTACGATATCCGCGATGATTGCGTCTTCTCCGTCGAGCTTTACGCTGCCTACCTTGAGTCGCTTGTTGCCACGTAACTCAAGGCGATGCTCCAGCGCATGTCGGACGTCTTCGACAGAGAGATGCATCATCGGAGAGATCGGCTTGCCGAATCCATGGCCAGAGCCTCCACCGGGCATCATCATCCCTCGGCCCATCATGCCGCCGGAGCCCATCATTCCCCCGCCCATCATTCCTTGGTTCGGCCTGTTGCCGGGCATCATCATGCCTTGCCCCATGCCGCCACCGGAGCCCATTCGCCCCTGGCCTCCGCCGCGCATGGGCATGTTTGTTGCTCCGCCCTGTGACATGTGAGCGAGTCGACTTTTTGCACCCGTCCCAACGGTACCATGGTCGCTCGCAGCGAGGCTTTGCGTTCCCATCATGACAAGACCCGCTAAACCAGCAATCGCGGCGACCGTCGCTTTTCGTTGTTGTTTCATTCTCACTACCCTCCGGTTCAACAATGAACGTTTCCGTTAATCCATAAGTAGGCATCTTGTGTAACAATTGGATGCCGCCGGAGAGGGCATTTGGTAACGGCGTGTAACAGACGATGACGGCGTTACATTCGGTTACAAATTTCTTCGTGAACCGGGGCACTGAACCGCTAATCTCTGCGCATGGGCCAAGCTAAGATGGAACAGACATCCCATTTGTTGATCGTGGACGACGATCGCGAGATTCGCGATTTGGTTTCCCGATTCCTCACGCAGCATGGATTTCGCGTTTCTGTCGCGCGCGATGGTCGAGAAATGAAGCAGGCGTTGTCGGATTGGCACATTGACCTCGTTGTGCTGGATCTGATGCTCCCGGGCGAAGATGGGCTGACGCTTTGCCGCGACCTGCGCGCCGGTTCCAAAATTCCGGTCATTATGCTGACGGCGATGGGAGAAGAAACCGACCGTATCGTTGGGCTTGAAATGGGCGCCGACGATTATTTATCGAAGCCGTTTAACTCGCGTGAACTCCTTGCGCGTATCAAAGCCGTACTGCGGCGCGCTGAGCATCGACCTTCTCAAAAGCGGAATTCCGGAGAGACCATACTTTGTTTTGCGGGCTGGAAACTTGATCCCAATCGGCGTCGACTTGAATCGCCTCAAAACCTTGTCGTCGATTTAAGCGCTGGTGAATTCGAACTGCTAATGGCATTCGCGGAACATCCCCAACGCGTGCTAAACCGAGATCAACTCCTCGATCTGACGCGCGGCCGAGCGGCGGTTCCGTTCGATCGAAGCATAGACAATCAGGTGCTTCGGTTACGTCGAAAAATCGAAACCGATCCTAAACACCCCGAACTCATCAAGACCATTCGAGGCGGTGGTTATATGTTTGTAGGACCGGTCGAACGCGCATGAGGTGGCTCATGCCAAAGAGCATCGCCGGACGAACCATGCTTTTACTGCTGTTCGGTTTGACGATATCCCACATTCTGAGCGTCGCCCTCTATTTTATGGATCGCACAAATGCGCTGGTTAGCGCCGGTGAAGAGCATGTCGGTGAACGTATCGCAACGGTCGTTCAGCTGATTGAAAACGCGCCCGAAGCTGAACGCGCCCAGATCTTGAGTTATTTGAAATCGTCAAGCCTTCACGTCGAGTGGGCAGCGAATAGAAAAGTCTATTCAGACTCGGACGAAAACTGGAAGTCGAACGTATTGTGGAAGTCGTTAAACTCCCATTTAGAGAAAATGGGTGGTCGAAAATTCGCGATACGCCATTTCGTTGGTTCAGGCGAGGATGCAAAGGGGCCGCAAACGCGAAGTGACGGCTTGGACAGCATCTACGCGTCTGTTCAGTTGCGAGATCGTGGCTGGCTCAATTTTTTTGCCGAGATCGAAGCGCCGAAGCCGCTTTGGTCAGTTCGGTTTTCGCTTTCCGTAATCGTGATGATTACTACTGTCCTAATCCTATCGGCACTCGTCGTGCATTATCTTATTCAGCCTCTTCGTGTGTTCAGCCGCGCCGCGGAACGGCTGGGAATCGATATTCACGCGCCTTCGTTGCCAGAAAGCGGTCCGCAGGAAGTACTGCAGGCAACCCGAGCGTTCAACGAAATGCAGGAGCGTATCCGTAAGCTAATCGATGACCGGACGCGAATGCTTGCCGCAATCTCGCATGATTTGAGGACACCGATTACTCGATTGCGCCTTCGCGCGGATTTCATCGAAGATGAAGAGCAGAGTGCAAAGGCACTTAGAGATCTAGATGAAATGGAAACGATGATTTCATCGCTGTTGTCTTTCGCGCGAGAGGACGCCAACGAGGAACCGCGCGAGATTGTTGATTTGGTGACTTTACTCCAAAGCGTATGCGACGACATGAAGGACATTGGCAGTGCTGTCACATTCGAAGGTGAAGGGCGCCTGCCATATTCTTGCAGTCGCTTGGCCTTGCGGCGTGCCTTCACAAACTTGCTTGAAAATGCAGTCCGATACGGCGGATGCGCCCGCCTGACATTCTCGAAATCTGACGATTGTGCTGTTGTTCAAATCGACGATGACGGCCCTGGCATTCCGGAAACTGAGAAAGAGAAAGCGTTCGATCCGTTTTACCGTATTGAGAAGTCGCGCAACCGGGAGACTGGCGGCACGGGAGTCGGTCTTTACGTCGCTCGTACAATCATTCGCGGACACGGGGGCGACATAAGGCTCAGGAATCGCTGTGAAGGTGGTTTGCGTGCCGAAATCGAATTGCCTTGTTAAATCTGAGTCAAACGGAGTCCTGCGGAAATGAACCTTAAAGGCCGCCTCCCTGCAATATTTGTCATAGGATTTCTCATCATCGGAGGCGCTATTCTGGCGAGCCGTTTCATGTCGCCGCCCGAAACGGCGCCGGCTATAGCAGTTAAGGTTCCTACCCTCACGCAAGTTGCACAGCGTGGCAAAGAGTCGTTCTCCAAGAATTGCGCTGCTTGCCATGGAGAGAATGCCTCAGGGACTCAGAAGGGACCGCCTTTGGTGCATGACATTTACAATCCCGGTCATCACGCGGACGGTGCTTTCCTACTCGCCACGCGTCGCGGCGTACGGCAGCACCACTGGCCGTTCGGAAACATGCCACCGCAGGCCCATGTCACCGACGCTGAAGTGAAAGCGATTACGCGATACGTTCGCGAATTGCAAACCGCCAACGGTATATTTTACCGGCAGCACAAAATGTAAAACGACGCAATACACCTGCAGAAAAAAGCACAGTGAACCAAAGATTGTGTTGAAAAATGGAGAAAAGCAGTCAAGCTTGAAAGAGACCGATGTCGGTTAGGAATGTTATTAGGACTTCGAATTTGGCCTCGACCATCGCAATCGATGTGATTTATAAACGTCAAATTGATTTTGGTAATATGGTAGTCTGGGTTCAGTGTAAATGATCCATCCTAGGCAAAGAGTTGTCGCATTTCTAACAGCTTTCGCATTTCTGTATCCGCAAATTGTGGGCGCGGTGGAATTCGAGCATTTGGAAACCGGCAAGGCAAATGACGTCGTCAAAATTGATGACGGTATTATAGGAGCTGTCGGGCAAGCGCATCTGATTATAGATCAAACGATCTATAACTTAGAACACTGGGAAAGTGGCGAAGCAAACGAATCACCATTTGCGCCGGTAGCTGATCATCATCGCCATTGCGGATTACACTTCGCCGGGTGCGCGGCGATGCTGAATGAGTCGCAACGAGTCATTGCAAGCCAAAAACGCAATGGCTCCGTGAAACCATCACAGCAGTTTATGATCGGCCTTATCCCCTCCTTTATCCTCCCGCCTCCAAAGCGATCCGCTTAGGGAGCAGTTTCACCGCTGTACTTCCCTAGTGTGGTCGCGTTCTGATCACACTACGACGCCTGCCACGGACGTATCGGGCAAGCCCTTTGACGCGCCGCCAAACTTTCATCGTCTGATCGTTTGCGCTGTGTACGTGCCCATAATCGCCCGAGCTCATAAAAAGTCGGAACCGTCGCGGCAGTCGCGTTCTCCTAAGTCAGGTCTTACCTTCGGCTCTTCGGTCGTGGTCGTTGACCACTGCAGCGGGATTGCAAGGAAGACCGCCACAAATCACAGGAATGCCAGGTAATCGCCATCGGCCGGTACCCGTTGACGATTCCGCCAGCAACAAAGGCCCTAGTCATGAACAACGCAGCTCAGCTCCATTCACTCTTCCCGACTCTCGTACAGATTAGCGAAATCGACAGTGCCGAGGCGCTTAATGGCGACCTGGAGCGCGATATCTACGACGTCATGAAGACAACACCCAATAGTCTCCCCGACGCGTGGAGTTGCAACCTTTATACGACGATCTCTTCGGGTGTGGATTTGTTTCGCTACGACTCATTCCGCCGCCTGGGGAAACTCATCGGCAAGGAATCACGACGTTTCGCCGTTTCAATGCATTACGACATTGAAAATTTCCCACCACGGATGACCGAATGTTGGATCAATGTATATGGCGCGGGCGATGGCCAGGAAGCGCACGTACACCAGAATAATGTCATCAGCGGCATTTATTACGTCAAAGCGCCAGAAGGCTGCGGCCAACTGCTGCTTCATTCGACCTTCGCCGACGTCATGTTGGACCCGCCGAAG
>JAJFJB010000522.1 GCA_021774435.1 Alphaproteobacteria bacterium | reverse complement strand
GCCGGGTACAACGATATTGACCGTGATCCCCGTCCCGTCGAGTTCCTTTGCCCAGGCTGCGGACCCGGCCTCCAGCGCCGCTTTGCTCGCGCCGTAAGGCATGCTGCGCAGCATGGTGAAAAAACTTGTCGTGACGTTGATAAACCGGCCCCAGCCGCGTTCCTTCATGCCGGGCAGGGCCGCGCGGATCATGTGCAGCGCGCCATTGATATTGGTCGAAAAAAATTGATGCCAGACTTCCGGGGTCAGTTCCTCGAGGGTCAGGAGATTGCGTTCGCCGTCGGGGCGTATTCTGCCGGCACCAAACCCCGCATTATTCACAACGATATCGACTTGTCCGAAAGCGTCGGAAACTTTCGCAACGGCAGCTTCGCAGTCGCCTGGTAGCGAGACATCCCCTTCTATCCCCAGGACGCCATTCGTATCGGCATCCTTGTTGATCGCGGCCGCGACACGGTCCGCGGCCTCACCATTGACATCCATGAGAGCCAGCCGGTGTCCGTCGCCGATCATTCGTCGGGCCATCGCCTCGCCAATACCGCCGGCGCCCCCCGTAATGATCGCCACCCGCGTGCTTGTCTGCGCTGTCGCCATAGTTTCCAATCCCTGCTTCGTTATCGTTGCGGGAAGTATAAGAACACGCGCGCGGTTTTCCAGTCAGGTTCTTGCCGCTTGTATGTGGCCGCTCATGTCATGACGCGGGTTGCGCCGGAAACGCGGATCGAACTACCGGGCTCCGCTGAGATTCCCACCTTCAGACGTGAGGGCTGCCCCATATCCTGGCCTTGAATGATTTCAAGCGTGCCCCCGTGGGGCCATTCAAGATCGCGCAAATAGCCCGCCAGGGCGGCAGCGGCCGCACCGGTCGCCGGGTCTTCGTAGACACCGCCGGAAGCAAACGGGTTGCGGGCATGAATGCGCTGGTCCGTCTCCGCAAAAACGAGGCTGACGGTGATGAAATTGTGCTTTCGCATGAATTGCCGACCCGCATCGAGATCGTAGGTCATTGCGGCGAGTGTCTCGCGGTTGTTCAAGGCAATAACGAGATGCGTCGCGCCACCTTCCGCAATTGCCGGCGGGATGCGGGGGTCAAGTTCTTCCGTTCGATATCCGAACAGGGCCAGAGCTTCGGCAGTCAACGCTGCATCTGCCGGCCGGCTGCGGGTTTCGGGGGACTGTAGCGCTGCTGTCGTGCCTTTGACCTCGTTGCGGCCTTCAACGGTTATTTCGGCGTCGTTTAGTGTCAGTTTGAAGATGCCGTCACCGTTCAGCGATGCCAGCGCGGCACCAAGTGCGATTGTCGCGTGACCACAGAATGGCACTTCGGTCTCCGGTGAAAAATAGCGCACCCGGTAACCGTCCTTTGTCGGGGCGGCGAATGCGGTTTCCGAGAATCCGACCTTGGCCGCTAAAGCCTGCATTTCCGCGACATCCGGCAGCGTTTCGATGATCGCCACACCGGCGGGATTGCCGCCAACTTCGCCATCGCAGAATGCTGCGATCCGATGTATTTCCATTTTACTTTCCTTGTTCGTGCGTTGCGCCGCGCGGCTCATTCAAGCCACATGGGAATGATTGAGAGGGAGAGCAGGATTCCGAGCGATATATTCACAATCCGCCAATGAAACTCACTGCGCAAAACCTGCGATAATGTTGCGCCGCCGATGCACCAAATCGACAGGGAGGCAATGGCCGCGAACGAAAAGCTGCTCGCCATGATGATGGCGAGCTCGACGGTGTCTGACGCGATGGCGGCAAATGAGGCTGCGGCGCTGAGGGCCATTGCCCAACCTTTGGGGTTCAGTAAAAGGAGCAATAGGCCACCGGCAAATTTGATCGGGGTCCCGGACCGCTGATTCGTGCTTTTCGGTTCACCCGCGCTGCCGATTTTGATGGCCAACCAAAGCAAATAAGCGGTGCCTATTGCCCGGACTGTCCATTCGAGCATGGGCAGTGACTGTACCAAGGTAGCCAAACCGGATGCCGCCGCAGCCGCCAATGCCGCGAGGCCCGTTGCGATCCCAAGCATGAGCGGGATACTGCGTTTGAACCCGAACTGCACGCCCGATGCCGTCGCCAGCGTTGTCGCGCCGCCGGGGGTGGCTGTGGCGATGATGACAAACAGGATGAAGGAATAGAAGGTCTCGGGCACAACGCGTCCTTTCAGGTTGGACCGTAAATAGGCGCGCCATTATCATTAAAAAAGCCAATTTTATTTATAATAAACATTAGCAATGCTAATAATGTGAAATGCGACGAGATCTCGATATTGGCCTGTTGCGCACGTTTATGAGCGTCGCCAACGCTGGCAGCATGACGATAGCCGCGACCCGCCTTAATCTCACGCAAGGAGCGGTTAGTCAGCAAATCAAGCGGCTTGAGGAGATGCTGGCGTGTGTTCTGCTGGACCGCAGCCGCCGTGCCCTGAAGTTGACGCCGGATGGGGAACGCCTTGCCGGGCAGGCCAAGCGGTTGCTGGACGCCAATGACGAAATCTGGAGTGCGATGACAGCGCCGTCCATGCAAGGGGCTGTGCGCCTTGGCATGCCCGACGACCTTGTCACCGCATATCTGCCGCCGGTTTTAGCCAAATTCGTCGCTGCCAATCCCAAAATTGAAGTTTCGTTGATCAGCGGCTCTTCGCCGTCCCTTCTGGCCGGAATACAAAATGGCACCGTTGATGTCGCCCTTGTCGAAGAGGATCCCGCGGCTGCGACGGGTGAACGACTTAGTGTCGAGCGTCTGCTTTGGATAGGGGCAAAGGGCGGTAATGCCTATCGAAGCAGGCCTTTGCCCTTATCGATGATTACCGAAACCTGCGCATTTCACATGCCCGTCGTTGACGCGCTTGGCGCTGCGGGGATTACCTGGCGCAAAGTGTTCGAGAATGGGTCCATTGACACGACGTTGACGACCGTGCGCGCGGATTTGGCGGTTTCGGTCTCCCTCGCATCCGTTGTACCGCCCGATTTAGAGGTGCTGGGGCACAATGGCGGATTGCCCGCACTACCGGAGATCGCGGTGAACCTTTATCTGGATGAACAACGTGCCAATCCCGCTGGAGCCGAAATTGCGCAGCGCCTGCGAGAGAGCTTCCACGGTCGGTTATCCGCGTGACGGCGTTACATGGCGCCGTTTTACTCGGTCCCATGGCAAGTGTGAGGAATGCCCAGCGTCGATGCCGTATGGGCGTTAGTTAACGTTGCGAACAATTCAAGGAAATTTCGCGTTTTGAGAGTGTGTGCCAATTTTGTTGACGGCAAAAGCTTGGGAACGGTGTGATTCTTAAGGCTTTATCTGGTTGTCAAAATTAAATCTAAAATTTTAGTAAAAATTCATAAGTCATTGATTTTATTTTTATAATTTATCTTCAAAAAACAAATTTAATTTAATTTTGTCCCCCATTTGAAGGACGAAATTATCCCGGAAATAGACAGAATGGTCAGATAAGTCGGACAGCCAAATAACAATAGGGGTTGGACGTTCGGCAGGGAATAAACGAAGCGAAAGCCATGTCTGCACCGATTTTTAACGAAGAATCAAAGAGTTCGGGCGCTCTGCAAGGCAGCAATGCATTTGGCAACACGGTCGTTATCGACGCGTCTTCGCCGGAAGCCCCGGTTCTGCCGAGCGGAAAGTTCGCGACCGACGCAACGTTTCTGCAGCAGGGCGACGATTTGCTTCTCACGGGTGCAGATGGCACGACGGTTGTTGTCCGCGACTACTTTCTGACGGATACGCCCCCTGATTTGATGACCCCCGAAGGCGGCCGCTTAACCCCTGAAATCGTTAGTTCATTTACGCCGCCGGAGGCCGTGGGGCAGTATGCGCAGGTCGGCGATAGCAGTGCCGCCCCCGTCGGGCAGGCGGTCAGTGCCGTTGGACAGGTTTTCGCGGTCCGGACCAATGGCGTGCGCGAAGCGATCAATGCCGGTGACGCGATTTACCAGGGCGACGTGATCGAGACCGCCGACGGAGGTGCTGTCGACGTCCTTTTCGTTGATAAGACGACATTCGCCCTGGGCAGCGATGCCCGCTTATCCGTCGACAAGTTGGTCTTCGACCCGGATACTCAACACGGCCAGTCCTCCTTTTCCATTCTAAAAGGCATGTTCGTATTCTCAAGCGGGGAGATTGCGAAGATCAACCCGCTGGACATGACGGTTAAGACGACGGTCGCCACGATTGGCATCCGCGGTACGAAAGTTGCCGGTGAAGTCAAACCGGCCGGCGAGGAAAGCAAGTTCACGATCCTCGAGGGTGAAATCGTCGTCGTGACCGACGAAGGCTTTGTCGTACTGAGCGATCCGAACGAAACCAGCTTCGTGAAGGGATTCAACGCGCCGCCGTCCGACGCGGTCTTGTTCAGCGAAGGCGAGATCAGTGGTTTCTATAGCGATGTCAAAAGCATTTCTAACGGATTTTACAATTCCGGTTCGAATGCGGACAAAGAAACCAAAAACGAGACTGGTGCGGGTAGCGAGAACGCCGAAAGCGAAGTCGATCTAGAAAAAGCGGCCGAGGCATTGTCCGACCTTGCTCCCGCTGCGGGTGGTGACAGTGCCGGCGAGGACGTCGTCGAAGCCGCGGGCACCGAATTCGAAGACGCGCCGGTTGACGATATCGCGGAAGGCGCAGATTTCGAGACCGAGATTACGGACGGTTTCGAGGCAGAGGAATTCAGTTCCCCGGCGCAGGTTGCGAATACGCAGACTGGCGGCACGCAAAATGGCAATGATAACGATCAGGGCCCAATCGAAACGCCAGCAGTCGATACCACCAACGTTCCCACGGCAGGCGACGATACGCTTCAGGGTGGGGCGGGCAATGATACGATCGATGGTGGTGCCGGTGACGACAGCATCGACGGCAACGATGGCGATGATTTGCTGATCGGTTCCGATGGCGACGATGTGATTGATGGCGGCGATGGCGATGATCTTCTGGTCGCCGCGACCGGTCAGGGCGATGACAGCTATGAAGGTGGCGCCGGCACGGATACGATCTCCTTTACCAGCGCGACCGAAAGCGTATCAGTTGATCTGGAAGCTGGAACAGCCAGCGGCCTAGACATCGACACCGACACTATTACGGGTGTCGAAAACGTCGTCGGCGGCGCGGGTAATGACTTCATCCGCGGCAACGCCGGGGACAATGTGCTGTCCGGAGGAGCGGGCGACGACACGATCGATGGTGCGGCTGGCGATGACCTGTTACGTGGCGGAACTGGCGACGATGAATATCATGTGACGCTGGGTCAGGGTTCCGACCGTATCGAAGACAGCGACGGTGGCGCCGATCAGATCGTCGTGACTGGCGTTGGGCCGGGTCTGGCGGAATTCGAAGGGACGAGCCGCGACGGTGACGATCTTATCATCTCCTTGGGAGAAGATGAGATCACGGTCGCCAATCATTTCGGCGCCGGCACGGTCGAGACGATCACTTTCGACTTCGGCGATAACGAAAGCAGCAGCTTCACATTGGCTCGAGGCCTGATCGGAAATGACGCCGATGGCATCATTTCCGGCACGGACGCCGGCGAGACGCTGATTGGCGGTGGCGGCGGCGACATTGTATTCGGGTTCGGCGGCGACGACACGGGTATTGTGACCCTCGATGGTGTGGCGGACTTCTACGATGGCGGGCTCGGAAACGACACTCTGATCGTTAACCTCTCCGTTGACGATTTTTCCGACCCGGCCATCGCCGCTGATCTGTTGGCGCTGCGTACGTTTGTTGCCGAGACTGCGGATGCAAACGCGTCTTCCGGTTCCGTTGGCAATTTCGATGCGCTCGGCCTGGACGTGGCGAATTGGGAAAACCTGGAAATATTCGTTGATGGTGAAACCGCTGACTTGGACGCCTCGACGCCGGAAATCGGGGTGTCTCCAGTAGTTGGTAATGAAGACAGCACAATTGAGCTGAATATCGCCGCTATCCTGGGCGATACCGATGGTTCGGAAATTCTGGCCGTGACGGTTTCGGAAATTCCCGATGGCGCGACACTATCGGCAGGTACGGTGAACGATGACGGCTCGGTATCGCTGACGGCAACACAGCTTACGGGTTTGACCG
>JAJFJB010000521.1 GCA_021774435.1 Alphaproteobacteria bacterium | reverse complement strand
CCGCCATTGCCACCTGTGCCACCATCGCCGCCAAAGCCACCGTTACCACCAAATGACAGTATATTATTCTCTATATTGAGTGCGCCGACGGCACCGATTTCGATAGCGCCACCACCACCGCCCGCGCCGCCGCCGCCTGCGCCACCGCCGCCGGCTCCCCCTCCGCCGCCGCCGCCGCCGGTGATACTGTCTTGTAAGATGTCCAGTTCGACGAAACCGCCACCACCACCGCCGCCGCCAGCACCACCGCCGTCACCGCCTGAGCCAGAAACACCCGACTCACCGGCGCGCAGAAGGCCGTCTACTAACGCGAAGCTACCACCGGCTCCGGCGCTACCAGCGGACTGTCCATCGTCACCCGGGGCGCCAGTCGATCCAGCGGAGATAGTTATACTCGTCGTTCCTGAAAATTGTTCGGCTGCGGAGCCACCCGCACCACCGGCACCGCCCTGGGCACCGTCAAAGCCGGGAACATTCGAACCGTCGATACCGTTCTCGCCAACGGGATCAGGGAGCGTTCCGCCGCCACCACCGTCGCCGCCAATTGCCGCGCCGTCGCTGCCAGAGCCAGCGACAGTGCCGGATATGCCACCGACACCGGCTGTTCCACTCGCAGAGCCAAAGCCACCGTTATTGAAACTCAATCCGCCGCCACCGCCGGATCCAGAAAGCTGTAGATTTGGACTGCCGCCTGGCGTTCCGTCACCAGCGCTCGACGTATTACCGCCATCTGCTCCATTACTGCCAAAACCACCGCTGATATCGATTTTGCTTTGGATCGTTGCATCGTTCCGGGACAAAATGGCAAGGGCGCGTGAACCCGTGGCATTTATGGTGACGCCGGCTTCGATAAGGATGTCGTCAAAGGCAAATACGGCGATCTGCGCGACGCCACCACCCTGGTTTTGAACAACACCCGTCGTCGTCGATAGACCGGCAGCGCCCGTGCCGGATATTGTCAGGGTATCCGTGTCGAATAGTAGTTCGCTGCCGCCGCCGGCGTTAAGAGCGCCAAGGGACGAAAATGCCAACGGATCGAGCGGAATGGCAAGCGCTGGCGCGGAAGCCAACCCAAGAATTGCCGCTGCACCGAAATACTTGAAATTTTTGAATAACAATGCCTTTCGAAATCTATGAACCGGCCGGCAACAACGAATTTCGTTACCCGCCCAGCGCAACCGCCCACCTTTAATTCCGTTAGTTTTCCAATACATGCTTTGGTTTCCAATAAATAATTCGGCAATGGGCACAAACTTAGGCAACGATGAGTTCGAATCCGCAAGAACGCGTTTGAAATATGGTTCATGCCCACGTTCCGCATCCAATAAGCAACGATGGTGTAGGAAATTGTCGGCACGTGCTTGATATTTACGTGCAATTTACGTGCAATATTCAGGCACATTTAACTTTTTGATCGAGTGGCTTTTGGCCATCAATGGGATGAAACGAAGGCTCTCCTCAACCAATCGCGCAACGCCGCGGAAAAGCTGCGTTACGATGACAGAACGAATTGGGGGGCCTTACTATTTGCGTGCAAAATTCTGATATTTTTAACGTTTCGACCGAGCGGGCAATGTAAAACAAACGCATCGAGGCCGCGCTTTTATAGGATGCAGATACTGAATATTCGGGCGGCTCCAGGAGGGTGATATTCGAAAACTCATTCTCTTTTTTGATGCAAGGTGAACTGTAGATGCCGTTGGCGTTTGGTAATTGCGAGCTGGATTTGGAGCGGCGCGAGTTATGCCTGGACGGCACCGTGGTGCACACGCGCGCCAAGGTCTTTGATATCCTGAGCTATTTGGTTGTTAATCGTGACCGGGTCTTGAGCCGTGACGAGTTGTTGACGCATGGCTGGCCGGATCTCAACATCAGCGACGCCACTTTGAGAAGCTGCATGCTGAGCGTCCGCCGTGCCGTCGGCGACGACGTGCAAAACCCTCGCTACATCAAAACATTGCGCGGAAAAGGGTTTCGTTTTATTGCCGAGGTAACGGAACATGGAACTCCAAACCGAGAGGATGCTTACGGTGCGCCGATAATTGTCCGAGAAAACGGTCTATCCGTCGCGATTCTGCCCTTCGCCAATCTCAATAAAGATCCGAAGCTGGACTACCTGGCTGATGGGCTAGCGGAAGACATTATCACGGAATTATCGTGCTTTAAGGGGTTCACGGTGATCGCCCGTAATTCGAGCTTCCAATACGGTGGATTGGCCGACGATATCAAAAAAATCGGCTCTGAGCTTGGTGTTGACTATGTCCTTGAAGGAAGCGTGCGATACGCCAGCGATTTGTTCCGTGCCACGGCACAACTAATTCAAGCGTCCACGACAAAGCATATTTGGGCGGAAAGTTACGATGGTCGCATCGAAAACTTGCTGACCTTGCAGGATGACATATCGCGGCAGATCGTCACGAATATCGCACCGGAAATCGATCATGCGGAAACGCGCCGGGCTCCAAAATATCACGCGAGCGATTTGCGCGCCCAGGAATTAGCTTGGCAGGCTAGAGCGTTGCTGGACAGAGCGCGGTCGGAGGGCAAATCCGAATTGTATAGTGACAGCTTGGTACTGGCGGAAGCCGCCGTCGCGCAGGACTCGAGTTGTCGCCAAGGATGGTGGACGATTTCCTGTGTTAATTTTCTCACTGCATTTTCGCGCCAAGGTAAGGATCCGGATGCCTGGCTCGCGCGGTCTCGGGAAGCCGCGGAAAAACTACGCGCTCTCGACCGAAACGACCACAGTGCCTATATGGCGCTGGGATGGGTTAGCTACATAGAACGGGACCATGACCGTGCCCTGACGAATTTGAACCATGCCCACGACCTCAACCCTAATTGCACTATGACTCTGATGTTTTTGGGCACCGTCGTTACCTCGGCGGGCAAGGCGCAAGAGGGTTACCTACATCTTTCCCGGGCAAGGCGCTTGAGTCCACGCGATTTCTGGCTTGGCTTTATGCTCGCGGCACAAGGGTTAGCTTGTTTCGCGCTAGAAAATTACGAGGAAGGCATTAATCTTTCGCGTCAAGCTATCGAGCGAGAGCCTTTCGCGCCCGCCAACCACGTCATCCTCGCGGGTTGTCTTGCCGAATTGGGGGACATGGAGGGCGCAGGCGCGGCAATTCGGAGTCAGCGCAAGGTCAATGACACATTTCTGCAGGAGTACCTCGAGGGTAAACGATTGCCGTTCTTGGTACCGGAAATTGCCAAACGCTACGCAGCCGCTCTAAACCGTGCTGCGAATGCTGCCGAATTCGCCGCTAGAATATAGTGGGAGAAGCAGGCCCGTATCTTCGGCCCGGTATTGGCAATACCAGCCAGCCTAGAATTTGAATACCGTAACGGCCACAGGCAGCAATTTGTTGTTCTTGCAATAGGATTGAAATACGAAAAACATCGGTACTCCGCCAACCGCGCCGATAGTCGCAATGTCGCCTCTTGGCTATAAATCTCCGTCGGGACCATGACCGATGAGCGCCCGCTATTCCCTCAGTTTGAGACATTCGCCGGTTAGTTTCTTGGCGAAATGAGCGTGCAACGGCAAAACCCAGGACGAAAATCCGGGGCCTTGTCTGCTGGTTTTCGAAGCTCATTACCGAATTTAGATTAACAATATCAGTGCGTTATAAAGACGATCTTCTGATTTTCACGATCAGGACACCAGATCAACGATGATGTTGCCGAAGGAATCGAGACTCGCGGTCGCGCCGGGTGGCACAAGGCAGGTCGCGTCATATTCCTCGACGATGCAGGGGCCGGTCATTTGTGATGCCAGATCTTTGCGCCGTAATACTGGCGTTTCAATCCAGCCGGCATCCGGCCCGAAATAGGCCTGACGGGAAGGTAGCGCGTCCGTGCTTCCTTCGTCCTCGCCGAGAAGACGGTCTGGCACGCGGGGCCGGTCGGAGATGCCCTGACCGACCAGCATGATATTGACCAGTTCGACGGGTTCCTCTGGCCCGGCGCGGTGACCATAGGTGCGCTCATGTTCCTGCCCGAAGGATTCTTCCAGCGTCGCGACCGCCGCCGTATCGATCTCGCCATCCGGCGCGGGTGTGTTGAGTTCGAAGATCTGACCCTTGTAATGCATGTTCGCCGCGCGTTGGAAGCGCATCTGCGCCGGTGCAAACCCGTCGGATTGAAGCTGGTTGCGTGCCGCGTCTTCGAGTTCTTGCCACACGGCGGTCAATTCGGCCGGGTCGCTGTCGCGAAGGACGCGGCGGACGGTGCGAGAATAATGATGTTCCACATCGGCGTAGAGCAAGCCGAAGGACGAGAACAGACCGGGGGAGGGCGGCACGACGATGCGCGTCATCCGCAGTGCCTTCGCCATGCCGGCGGCAAACAAGGGTCCGTTCCCGCCGAAGGCCAGCATTGCGTATTTGCGCGGGTCGCGGCCGCGTTCGCTGGAAACCGCCTTAAGCGCGCGGATCATGTTCGAAGCCGCAATCTGGTGCGCGCCATACGCCGCGTGCGCCACATCGAGGCCGACGGGTTTGGCGACCGTTTCTTCGAGTACGCTGCGGCTCTTGTCCGGGTTGAGTTTGACAGCCCCACCAACAAGGTGCCCCGGATTGATATAGCCGAGGACGACGTTCGCGTCCGTTACCGTGGGTTCCGTGCCGCCGAGATCGTAGCAGACAGGCCCGGGATGGGCGCCGGCGCTTTGCGGGCCGACTTGCATCGAGCCTCCCGCATCGATTTTGATGATCGAGCCGCCGCCCGCGCCGACTTCGGCGAGATCGATGGCGGGCACTTTCAGGGTATAGCCACCACCTGTCATCAGGCGAGAGCCGATCATAATGCCGCCGCCGACCTGATATTCCAGCGAGCGGGTGACTTCGGTGCCCTCGATCAGCGAGGCCTTTGCGGTCGTTCCGCCCATGTCGAAGGTGATGATATCCGGCATGTCGAGCTTGCGCGATAGGGCCTGTGCGCCAATGACGCCGCCGGCCGGACCGGATTCGATGATGTTGGCGGGAAGGCGGGTCGCCGCTTCGGACGTCATCAGGCCGCCATTGGATTGCATAAGGAGCAGGGGGGCAGGAATACCGCCTTCGTCAAGTTCGTTACGAAGTGATTCCAGATATCCCTTCACGATCGGCATGACATAGGTGTTGATGACCGTCGTCGAGGTGCGCTCGTATTCCTTCATTTCCGGCAGCACGTCGAAGCTGATGCAGAAGGGCAGGTCCGGCGCCTTCTTGCGGATGATGTCGGCGATGGCCTGTTCATGCACCGGGTTGGTGTAAGAGTTGATCAGGCAAACGGCAATGGCCTCGACCTTCTCGTCGAGCAGCATCTGGACTTTTGCCTCGGCGTCGGCGAGGTCGAGCGGCGTGTCGATGTTGCCCTCGGTATCGATCCGTTCCTTCACGGCGCGGCGCAGATAACGCTCGATTAGCGGCGGGGGCTTTTCCCAATGCAGATCATAGAGACGCGGCATGCGCAGGGTGCGGATTTCCAGCACATCGCGGAATCCTTCCGTGGTGATAAGGCCAGTGCGCGCACCCTTCATCTCCAGGATCGCATTCGACCCAACCGTGGTGCCGTGCAGCAACTCTACGATGTCCTTGCCGCTTAGATTCTGTTCTTCGAAGACTTGCGCTAATCCATCGACGATGGCTTGCGCATAATCATCGACTGTCGAGGATACCTTTTTTGTGCGGACTTGGCCGTCGTCGCTGAGGAAGACGATATCGGTGAAGGTGCCGCCGATATCGACGCCGACTCTGAATTGGCTCATGACGGCTAGTCCCACACAACGGTTTGCAGTTCGGAACTCTCTCGCGAAGCCCGAAGCGCTTCGGTCGCTGCGTTATCGACGGTCCAGTTCTCGATGTCGACGACGACGCCATATTCTTCGCGCGCGGCGTCCGCGCTGACCAACTCATTCCGCACATCCTGTAGGACGGCGTCTGGATCGCGCTTGAACGGGTCGCCCCAGCCACCGCCGCCGGCGAGCTCATGTCGGAACACATCGCCGCGCGTGATGTTCATCGTTGGCTTTGTCGTCAGCAACTGGTTGTTGCCGTCCGGGTTCAGATAGTTCATGGACGGTTTGCCTGCACGGCCGCCATAGAGGCCATAGGGCTTGATGGCCCGGCGGTCTGACCGCACCTGCAGTATCGCTTCCTTTTCCAGGAACCTATAATCCCGCTTATAGGGCGCGCCGCCGCGATACTCGCCGGCGCCCGCACGGTCGGTCAGGAATTCGTAACTGAGGATTTGCATCGGCTGTTCCGCCTCGATCACCTCGATCGATTGCGACGCCATATTGGCGAAAATATTGGAATTGCCTTGCAAGCCGTCTGCCCAGGGACGGCCGCCCCAGGTACCGCAGGCGAAGTCGACGAAGATATAGGGCTTGCGGTTTTCATCGTAGCCGCCGATGGAAACGCCCGTATTGCCGCCATCCGACGCCGCGCCGACTTTGTCCGGGACCATCATCGCCAGCGCGCCGAAAGCGCAATCGACCATGCGGAAACCTGTCAGCCCGCGTGCCGCGCAGGCGGCCGGCAGGACGGCATTGGCGATGGTGCCCGACGGTGCCGTGACCTGAATGGCCCGGAAGACGCCTTCATTGTTCGGAATGCCGTCTGGTAGGATCGAGCGGACCGCCGTATAGGAGGCGGCCTTGGTATAGGAAAGCGTGTTGTTGATCGCCCCTTTGACCTGTTCCGCGCTGCCGGTCCAGTCGAAACTCATCTCATCGCCCTTCTTCGTCACCGTAACGAAGAGGCGGATGGGTTTGTCGATATCGATGCCGTCGTCGTCGATCCAGTCCTCGAAACTGTGCTCGCCGTCGGGCAGGTCGCTGACCGCCGCGCGAGTCAGACGTTCGGCGTAATCGATGACTTCCGCCATATAGATGTCGACGGTTTCTTCGCCATATTCGTCGACCAGCTCGAGGAATTGGGTCTCGGCTATATGACAGGCGGCCAATTGCGCGCGAAGATCGCCGAAGACCTGCACCGGGATACGCACGTTCTTTTCGATGATCGACCAGATCGTGTCGTTGCGCTTGCCCGCGTCATAGAGCTTGAGGGGCGGAATGCGCAGCCCTTCCTGATAGATTTCGGTTGAGTCGCTGGCATTGGAGCCCGGCACCCGTCCGCCGACATCGGCGTGATGGCAGATCGTTGCCGCGAAGGCGAGCCGGCGGCCCTCCCGGAAGATCGGCTTGAAGATGAAGATATCCGGCAGATGCATGCCACCATCAAACGGATCGTTCATGATGTACATGTCGCCGGGCTGCATTTCGTCACCGAAACGTTCGACGACGACATCGAGTGCGTCCGGAATAGAGCCCAAATGGCCCGGCAGCGTCAGTCCCTGCGCGACAAGTTTGCCGTTGGTGTCCGCGAAGGCGGTCGAGAAGTCCATATTGTCGCGCAGCACGCCGGAATAGGTCGTGCGGCAGATCGTCAGCGCCATTTCGTCGGCGATCGAGAAGATCGTGTTTTTGAACAGCTCGAAGGCGATCGGGTCCTTGATTTCCGCCATGTTCGGCCTCAATCGTTGAGAAAGTGGAGCGGTAGGCCGGGGCGTGGCCAGTCCAGCGCGATCAGCTTACCGGTAAAGCTCTGTGTCAGATATGCCGTTTTCAAATCCGGTCCACCGAAACAGATGTTGGTGCAAAACATATCCGGTGTCGGGATGTGTTCGATATCCTGACCGTCCGGCGAAATCACTGTAACGCCACCGCGGATGAGGGTGCCAATGCAAATATTGCCGGCGCTGTCGAGCGCCATGGAGTCGAACCGCTGATACCCCGGCAGACCGGCGACCAGCTTGCCGCCATTGACGGACGGGAACGGTTCGGTCTTCAGCTCGCCCGGCGCGATGACCTCATAGGACCACAGGCGGCTGGTCTCGGTCTCCGCGACATAGACCGTTTTGTCGTCCGGCGAGAGGCCGATACCGTTCGGCGTGATCACGGGGAAAGCGACTTCCTTGATCAGGCTGCCGTCGATCTTCGCGTAGTAGACCGCGCCACGGTCCATGTCGCGCTCGCGCACCTTACCCAGGTCAGTGAAATAGAAACCGCCTTCGCGGTCGAAAACGATGTCGTTTGGGCCTTTGAGTTGAACGTCGTCACAATGGGTGTAGAGCACCTCGACCGCGCCGCTTTGCATGTCGACCCGCTCGATCCGGCCGCCGCCATAATCGTCGCCTTGTCCGACCGGGCGCAGCCGCTCCGGCGTTTCCTCCCAGTTGAAGCCGCCATTGTTGCAGACGTAGCAGGCGCCATCCGGTCCGATCGCAGCGCCGTTAGGGCCGCCGCCGGTTTCCGCGATGGTTTCTTTGGCTCCGTCAGGCAGCACGCGCGTCAGACGCCCGGCTTCGATTTCGACCAGAACGACAGACCCGTCCGGCATGGCGATGGGCCCTTCGGGAAAGCGCAGTCCTTCCGTAATGGTGCGAAGTTCGGTCATAGAATTTTCTCCCAGAACATTATATAGGCCATCGCGAGACTTGAGGTCGCGCCGGTATCCGATGATTATGCCTGCAAACACATGAAACGAAAGAGGCGTCCATGCCGGAAATGGTCATACCAGCAAAATTCGCGCTACCTGTGAGCCAGGAGGAAGTCGCCCAGTCGTGGAAAGAACGCGGCTATTCCTGCCATTTATTCACCGACCCGCCGGGACAAGAATGGAACGGATTCGTGCACAGAACCAATGAGCTCGTCACGGTATTGGAGGGCGCATTGGAACTGACGATCGGAGAAGAAAGCTGTATTGCTGGTCCCGGCGACGAAGTTTTCATACCCCGCGATGCCGTCCATTCCGTGAAAAATATCCACGCCGGTACGACGCAGTGGGTGTTCGGATACGATTGAGGCATCGTTAGCGCGCGTCTAGGCCCGCTTGTCGCCCAG
This sequence comes from Alphaproteobacteria bacterium, assembly GCA_021774435.1. Classification (GTDB taxonomy): domain Bacteria; phylum Pseudomonadota; class Alphaproteobacteria; order UBA8366. The sequence continues at coordinate 2,661 of JAJFJB010000521.1, read as the reverse complement.
CTTCGGACATGCTGGGCAATACCGCGTTTTGGTAATTACCGACCCAACTAGGACATTTGCGGCTGCGTCTTGTCCGCACTCCCGCTATTGCAGAGCCGGTGGCGATGATATTCTGGTAACCGACAGGCCCGATTTGGCGCGCAGCCAGCCGGTCGCAGGCGCATTAAAGGAATAACCAATTCATTTCCTTCTGGGGAAGAGCCATGACACAAGAAGATGATGCAACGGTAGGGCCGCTTGGTGAGATCGACGGTCGGACATTTGATGTTGTCATTATCGGCGGCGGGATCAGCGGTGCCAGTTCGGCCCAGCATCTGGCGGCCGCTGGCTTCAACGTTCTTCTCGTCGAAAAGGACGATTTCGCGTCCGCCGCGACGTCGCGCTCGAGCCGGCTTCTGCATAGCGGCCTTCGTTATCTCGCACCGCCAAAATCGCTCTGGGACTTCGTCAAGAAGCCAAGCGCCTTTCTGGCCGGTATCGATACAGCCCGGAAATCGGCCATGGTCGGGGACGAGTTAATGCGCAATCTGCCGAACCGGATTCGCCCGACCCGACTTCTCTTGCCCATCGTCGAGACCGCGGCGTTCCGCGGTTGGCAAGTCGATCTCGGCGCCCGTTTTCTGAAACTGATCGGCCGTCGGGAGACGCCGCTCAACTACGTGCGCACGCCGCACGACCAGGCCCGGAACCTGCCCTTCATCCAATGGCTACGCGAGGGCAACCGCCTGGAAAGCGTCGTCGGGATCGACGACCACCAGTTCCATTGGCCCGAACGGATTTGCATCGACAGCATCATGGATGCCGAACGGATGGGTGCCGTGGTTTTAAATTACACTACGGCGGAGAGCATCGCCCGTCAGGACGACGGTTGGCAGGTTGCGGTCAGCCGAAAGGACGGTTCGCGTGCGACCGTCTCCGGTACAGTCCTCCTCAACTTCACGGGCGTCTGGACCGATCGCACCAATGCCATGGTCCCTGCAGACAAAGCACCGAAGCGCCAAATCGTCGGTGTCAAAGGCGTTTCCGTCGCAGTTCAGCTGCCGGAAAATTGCGAAGGTGTCGGCATTGCCGGGCTCAATTCCGAGGGCGATGCGATTATGTGCGTGCCGTGGGGAAAGCTGCACTATATCGGCCCGACGGAAACCGTTTACGAGGGCGACATAGACGATGTCAAACCCGACGATGATGATATTGACGAGCTAATCCACGAGATAAACCGCTTCATGCCCGGCTTCAATATGGACCGTTCCAAAATTCTACACGCCTGGGCGGGCGTGAGGCCGATCACCTACGATCCGAACCGCGCCAAGGGACGCCGGATGCCGTTCAGTGTGATTCACGACCTGGGACCGGAGGGCTATCCCAACATGCTGACAGTCACCTGGAACGCGATCATGTTCCACCAGCCGACGGCGCGGCGAATTGTGAAGGAAGTAAGCAAACGCGTTCAGCCCTCGGGCTCGCCAAAGCCGCTACGCTACGAAGAAGAACGAGATCAGACGGAAGCGTCACCGCCCTTCATGGATGCATGGCCGGAGGTGACGCGCGCTGATATGATCCGCTGTGCGGAGAAAGAACACGCTCGCGACCTCGTCGGGATCCTCTACAGACGGACTGGGCTCGGCTGGTATGTCCAGATTCCAGACACGAAGGTGCGCGAAGCAGCGGAACTCGTGGCGCCCACGCTCGGATGGAGCCCAGGCGATATTGACCGCGAGGTCGAGACCTATCACGCCTACGTCCGCAAGTACCACATTATCGACGATACTAACTTGTCTGTGTGACCATGCAGACAAGCGAGGAGCCCAAATTACGTCGGATCTTTGTTGCGCCCCTAACGATCGGTCTTTTTATGATGGTGCCGTGCCAGACTCTGCAGGCGGCAGGTCGGCGTAAGTCAAAATAGCGAAGTGATCGCGCATAAAGACCAGCGGGCGACGAAAGCCCTCTCAATAAAGCGTTAACCATATTGATGGAGCATCGGAGTCACTCAACTCGTCACGGGAGCTCCGATGCAAACAACAATCCTTGCCACAGTGCAAAACGCCGACACAAACGACGGGAGCGGCTGGGGCCTTGTTGCTGACTATGTAAAGAAAGCAAGCGTCACGAAGCGATTTGCCCTGGGCTTTTGTGCCCTGTTATCCGGTCTTGGCTGGGCGATGATGATCGGTCTGTTGCTGATCGTCCAAGAAGCGATCCTGATTTAAGCCACAAAGTCCTGGGTAATGACCCCGGTATCGGCATATCGCGCCGTGGCGCGCGGCCCGGGTCGAGGCTGTGGCGCAGCCCGGCCTTTCCCGAATTTTAAACATCGGGTTAGTGCGTGTTCGCCTTCTTGAGCTGCGCGATCAGGCCATCGATGCCGCCTGAGGAGATAATACCCTTCACTTCCGAGCGTTTCGCGACGAGTAGACTAACGCCGTTAATAGCGACGTCGTATATCTTCTGACTGCCGCTCTCCAGCACGAGCTTGAAGGCGAGCCTGACTATCTCTCGGTCGCCGGCACCACGAATCACGGCGGTAACTTCGCTTCCGCCGCGCCCGAACTTCCGCTCCCCTTTGACGAGGAACTGTTCGCCGGAATAGTCCGCGAACTTCGCGGCATAGAGCTGTGTCATATGCTGCGTGAACAGATCGCGATACTCGATGAACTTGTC
>JAJFJB010000053.1 GCA_021774435.1 Alphaproteobacteria bacterium | reverse complement strand
GCCTGCTTGAAGGCCGAGGTGAAATCCGTCCAGGCCGACATCGGATCGCCAACGGGGATCGGGTCATAAAGCCCGACCCTCTGCAGCAAACCATCATAGCGCTTGCGCAGGATAGCCGGCAGTTCCGACCGTTTGCCGCTGACCGTAACTTCATCCATCAGCGCATCCGGCACCAATGCCGTCATCGCGGCAATATCACCTTGCCGCATCAATTGGCTGAGCTCTTTGCCGAGTTCGTCGAACCCATGGTAGTTCAGCAACGCGCGGTAATTTGGTGTCGAGGCATAGAAGGCCACCTGCTGACGCACGGGCGCTTCCGCTTGCTGACGTTCCGCTTCGGTATCGCCGATGATCCCAAATACCGGCGCAAACAGACATAGATCGTCGACCGACTTGCCGCGGGTCTTCGCACCGGCATCGATCGCCGGACACACCACATCGCGAAGATAGCCGGTGGAATGCATGGGGTGGACGTGAAAGCCGTCTGCCGCCTCCCCCGCCGCCCGGCACATGCGCTCATTGAGTCCGGCCAGATAAATTGGGATCTCGGGATGGTCTATCGGTCCGGGATTGAAGAACGGATTGATCAGGCTGAACTGGTAAAAAGGACCCCGATGATCGGGCTTCGCCCCGGTCTGGAACGTGTTCCAGATGGCGCGCAGGCAATGGATATAGTCGGTAACCCGGGCCGCGGGGTGATCGAAGGGCATGGAAAAGCGCCGCTCCACATGCGCGCGCACCTGCGTACCGAGCCCGAGATGGAACCGGCCGCCGCTGAATTTTTGCAAATCCCAAGCCGTCTGTGCCATGGCGTAAGGACTGCGTCCGAAAGCAACCGAAATATTGGTGCCGATCTCTAACGATTTCGTCGCCTTGGCCGCCGCCATCAGAGGCAAGAACGGATCATGCGCCGCTTCGAACGTCCAGACCGCATCAAACCCGGCGCTCTCCAGCTGGCCCGTATGGGTTTCCACATCGGAGAGGTCGATATCGCCCAATTCCGCATCAATCTTGATCATTCGCTACCCACCATTGTTTGTTGTCGCGGCATTTTGCGCAGGCGAGCGCGCATATTTCAAACACTGGTGTATGGCCCCCAATCGACTCGTCCCTATTAATTTCTTCGTCTATCCGGTAACAACAATGCAGCAACCGAAGAGTTCCCCCCCAATGTCCCAAAACAACGACAGCATCGAGGTTCCCTATGGCTGGGTGATTGTATTTGCGTCTCTGGCACTACACAGCATTGGCCTCGGTGCGCCCAATATCCTGTTCATCGCGCTCAAGCCGATGGCGGCCGATCTGGGATCGCTGCGAAGCGTACCGTCCTTTGCGTATTCCCTGCTGATGGTCGGTACCGGTGTCGGCGGGATCTTCATGGGATTGTGGATGGACAAGCGGGGCGTCGTCTATCCCGTCTTATTTGGTAGCATCATGATCGCGCTGGGCGCGTTTCTGGCGGGGCAGTCGGAAGGTCGTTGGGGTCTCTATGTCGCGAATGGGGTGCTGATCGGCCTATTCGGCAAAGCAGCCATGATCGCGCCGCTGGTCGCCAATGCGACGCGCTGGTTCGACAAACGCCGCGGTCTGGCGATCGCCATCATCTCATCCGGGCAAGGCGTCGCCGGCGGTTTGTGGCCACCGATCCTGCGCTATTTTACCGATGCGGACGGCTGGCGTGAAACTTATTTCTATTACGGCATCTTCGTCCTTGTCACGATGGTGCCGCTCGCGCTTCTCCTCCGTCACAAGCCAAAAGGCGGCGTAACCGGCGCACGGCACGCGACAGAGAGCAAGCATCAGGTGCTGGGATTGTCGCCGAACCTGGTTCATGTCATCCTCTGTCTCGCGACCATTGGCTGTTGCGCGGGCATGGCCATGCCGATCGTCCATTTGGTCAGCCATGCGACCGACCTCGGCTTCGCGCGGGCCCGGGCGGCGGAATTGTTGTCGGTTCTGTTCGTCACCGCCTTCTTCAGCCGCCTCGCCTTCGGCATGCTGGCCGACCGCATTGGCGGCGTGAAAACCTTGATCATCGGCTCGATCTGTCAGGCAATCATGCTGACGGTCTTCGCCTTCGTCGAAAGCCATACCGGCCTGTATATCGCCGCCTTTCTCTTCGGTCTTGGTTTTTCCGGCATTATGCCCTGCTACCCGTTGATCATCCGAACCCTGTTTCCAGTCAGTGAGCTCGGCTGGCGGATGGGCTGGCAATATCTGTTCGCCGCAATCGGCATGGCGTTGGGCGGCTGGCTCGGTGGCGCGATCTTCGACGTGACGGGAAGCTATTCCTACGCCTTCCTTACCGGCGTCGGATTCAACCTGATGAACCTCGGACTGATCAGCTTCATCTACGTCATCCAGAACCGCAACGAAGGCGCACCGCAAGCGGCGTAGCACGCACCGTACTAGGTGACAAATCCGGGAAACTGGGCGGAGGTTACGCGATGTTAGACGGCGGCGACGTTTCGGCAAATCGCATACGTGGTTTACCGGATAGTTTCTCAGCCCCCGCAAATCCTATACTGCGGTTACAAGGCCTGCGCCGGATTGGAGGCTATCCGAATGACGCGCATCCTAGTGGTCGTTCTAATTTTGCCGCTCGTGCTAAACAGCTGCACGGGCAATCCGTATCGTTATTACGACGGACCGCTCCTGTCCGCGGAGGCCGCCGCGTTCGTCGAAGTGTCCAAGGTGGTCAACATTGTCAGCGTCGAGCCGCAGCACGACATTGCGGGATTCCGAAAACTCGGAAATCCATTTCCCGGCCTATGGGACGACTCGCAAGTGACGCTTTTGCCCGGCCGGTATCGAATCACGGCGCGCCTCTTGCGGGGCGCTCTGGCATACCGAAAATCAAAGCCGCCCAACGAACAGGAGGCGTCACCCGGGTTTGCCGCAATAGCGATCATTGGGCTGATAGTACTCTCCCAAGGCCAAGGCCTTGAGGGTCTCGGTCGCAGCAGCAAGGAGACCTTCATATGCGACGGCCTATCGGTGACGGCCGACCTTGCGGCCGGCCGGCGCTATATTATCGATGGCGACTTCGAAGACGGGTCGTGCCGGCTCTGGGTCAAAAACGCCTAACCTGGCTCCTATCGTCCCATGGCGTAGAATTCATCATTGGGTCGCATGGCCATGAAATTCGCCATCCGATTACTCAGACCGAAGAACGCGGTGATGCCGGCGATGTCCCAAATATCTTCGTCGGAAAAGCCTTGCGCCCGTAGCGCCTCGAAATCGCATTCGGCTATAGATTTCGCGTCGTTCGAAACCTTCAGCGCAAAATCCAGCATCACCCGCTGCCGCTCCGTGATATCCGCCTTGCGGTAATTGACCGCCACCTGGTCCGCGATCGTCGGATTCTTCGCTCGGATCCTCAGCACCGCACCATGCGCGACGACGCAATACAAGCAACTATTATCGGCGGAAACCGCAACCACGATCATCTCTTTGTCGGCGGGGCTGAGGCCACTGTCCCGCTTGTCCATCAACGCATCATGCATCGCGAAGAAGGCACGGAACTCATCCGGCCGGTGCGCCAAGGCCAGAAACACATTCGGCACAAACCCTGCCTTCTCTTGCACCGCCAGAATACGTTCTTTGATGTCGTCGGGTAGATCGTTGATGTCGGGGACCGGGTAGCGGCTGATGGGGGCGGGCATCGCGAAATTCCTTTGTACCTTTTGTTTACGCTCTCAAATCGCACCACTACCTCGCAATCCGCCATGACGGAGATCAATTTTTCGTCGCTTGGAAGCGCCCTCAATTCTCCAACCCGAACTTCTTCGCCAGGATATCGAGCCCTCGCCGCAGGATTTCATAATGCCCGCGCGGCACGAAATCCTGCAGGCATACAGCGGAAACGATAGTGTCGGAACCGATCGGCCCGACCGCCCTCACCGCTTCGACGAAACGTTGGTGATGATCGGCAGAGCTGATGCGCAGGGCCTCAATGCTGCCACGGGCGATCATATCGGTGTATTGGGCTGTCACACGCGGCTCGCGGCCGGTGCGGTTCCAGAGTTCGCGCAGGATCAGGCCGGCGTCTCTTTGCACGACCGAGATCACGCGGTTGCGCCGATACACATAAAGCGGGTCGTCGATCTCGATCGCCCGCGCGCGGTCCCGGTTCTTGGTATTCTCCTCATCCGCCGGCACCTTTTCGATCACCACCGGCCCCTGGCGGCTACGAAAAGGCGAGCCAAAGTCGCTGTGCAAAGCGCGCTCGGTGGCTTTGCCCTTCTGCTTCTTGCGTTTGACGGTTTGCGGCATCGCTATTCCTCCTGTTTGAGTGATGATGTGTCGGTCGGTCCAACGCATTCGCCGGCGCTGCGGTAGGATGCGGGAATGTCGAACCGGGCGAGCGCCTGAGGGTCCGGTGGACTGCCCCACCCGACCCGCCAAGGGCTAGAATGCTTCCGCCCGCCCTGAATCCAACGCTTGTAAGCGATCCAGCGCCGGACGTGAGCAATCACATCGGCGCGATGTTGCGAAAGCGTTGCCGGGGGACGGATGAGGCGCGGCCAGACGCGCGTCATGACGGCATCGAAGATTTGTACCGTCGCGCCTTGCCGCGCGAAATCAGCGACATCCTCATCCCGCACGCAGCTGTCGAACGGGGTGGGGTCGCCTGGCCAACGCCGGGCAATTTCATCATCAATCCGCCTCCGAATTTGTGCGGCGTCGCGCGCTTCCGCAACATCGAGCGCCACCGACGCACTACCGACGTGGTCATCATCGGTTGGCATCTGATTGCGGCGACTTGAATAGGCACGGCCACCGCGGGCGGCATTCACGCGGTTGGTCTCAATTTTCCGGGCCACACGGCGGTAATCACCCGCGATCCGCGGATGGCTTATGCCCGTTGCCGTCTCGACGAAGAACCGTAAAACGGAAGGCGATACCTTTTGCGACCAGCGCCGTTTCGTCAGACGGCAGATACGCGCCAGCACTTCGGGATCGTTCGGCAGCGGCTCGCCGCCATTCGACCATTGCGCCATCAACAACAGCAGGTACGCGCCGTGCTCCTCCGTCGATAGCGTGACCGTATCCTGCATGTAATCGCCGATCGAAAACGGCCAGACGGGTGCGTAAGGCATCACGCCTCCACCGCGTCGTCATCGGGGTCCACGACGACCCGCGCGAAAAACACCAGATCGGTTTCGGGGTAAGGATCATCGTAACGATGCCCCTTGAATGCGTGCCGAACCGCCGCCTCGCTCATTAATGAATGGAGCGGCCCTTCCGGAGTTTTCAGGCTTCCTTGCATGACACTATCCCACGCCGCGAATGGCGATATCACCGAAGCGTTGCAGTTCTCCATTCCAATGAAGCAAGGCTGTGCCGGTCGGCCCCTGGCGCTGTTTCGCAACGATAATCTCAGCGCTATCGCGGACCGTAGCGAGCCGTTCCTGAACCCGCCCCCAGGCAGCGGGGCTGCCTTCATCGTCCTTTTCGCGTTCCAGGTAATATTGCTCGCGGTAAAGGAAGAGGACATTGTCCGCGTCCTGTTCCAGCGAGCCGGAGTCGCGCAGGTCATAGAGCATGGGGCGCTTGTCGCTACGCTCCTCAACCCGGCGGCTAAGTTGCGACAAGGCCAACACTGGTACGTCGAGCCGCTTCGCCAGGTTTTTCAAACCGTTACTGATGTCGCTTACTTCGTCATTACGGTTGCCCATCCTCTGCGCCTCGACACTGGCGCGGACGAGTTGCAGGTAATCGATCACGACGAGCCTGAGACCTGATTTACGTTGCAAGCGCCGGGCCCGGGCACCGATTGCCGCCACAGTGAGCCCGGCCCGGTCGTCGATCCAAAGTGGCAGTTCTTGCGAACGTCGCACCACTGCCTGCAACACATCGATATCGCATTGCGTCAAATCGAGAGCACGCCGCCCAGTCAATTGATGAGTCGCGATGTTCGCCGCATTTCCCAAATGACGCCGCGCGAGCTGCCGGTCACGCATTTCGAGCGACGCGAAATAGACCGCCTCCCCCCGCGCCGCCGCGTGCATGGCGACATTTCCTGCAAAGGCCGTCTTGCCCATACCCGGCCGCGCGCCGATCAAAGTCAGGTCGCCGGGCATCAAGGCGGTGATAATCGAATCGACATCCGTGAAGCCTGTCGCCACACCGACAGGCGTTTCGCCGGCACGGTCGCGATCGATTTCAAGAAGTGTGGCTTCCACGATTTGCCCAAACGGCTTTGCACCCGTATCGCCGCCATCGGTTTCCACCAGCAGCGACAGTTGCTCGATCGTAGCTTCGATACGCTGTGCGGCGGTTTGCGTGAACGCCTCCGCTCCGGAGAGGTGCTGGCTTGCCGCCTCATAAATATTTAGCGCGCATCGATCGCACCAAAGACCATGAATCGTTTCGCCGTAGTCGCGTCCGTCGACAACTGACACAACCGTTGTTGCCATTTCATAGAGATAACGGCTGCCACCAACCGGTTTGCACAATGTTTCGCTATCAGCCAAGTGTTTTAGAGATAACGGAGACGTCTTGCGGCCAGCATCGATCCATTCACCCAGCAGGGTAAATAGCCAAGCATGCACCGGTTCGAAAAAATGTTCGGGTTCTAGAAAATCAGCAACCTGGGAAAATACCCGGTTATTCGTCAGGATCGCGCCGAGCAGCGCTGCCTCGACGGCTGTGTTGTGCGGTGGTGGTGCACACGTCCCGTCCCGTCCCTCCGGCCCGATATCGCCGTCCATCACGCCGCACCCGCCAGGGGCGCCGGCTCCAGCGAAATTTCAACGTCATCCACACCATGCCGCACAATAGCAATCCCGCGCGCAAGGGCTTCCGTTTCCGCCGCAATGACGCCGTGGCGGCATAGCAATCCCAGAATGGGCGCGACATGATCGGCCAAACAGAAAAAACCGCCTTCAGGTACGGTTTTTGAAACGAGCACAGGCCCGATTATCGCGGCGCCTTGTCCGGAGTGTGCGTGAGCAACAAGCTGGGAAAGAAGACACCCGCCTGCGTTAGCGATCCAGGCATTCAACCCGCTGCACCCTTCGCGTTGATGCATCGCGTCATTCGACATCGTTGGTAGTGGGGGCAATACGAAATTCATAGAAATCCCCAAAGAATTGTCAGCCAGCAGGTTATCGATAGGCAACCGATAACCATCCAGGCCTGCCCGGCCCTTAAGCGTCCGTGCGGTAAAGGGACGGTTCGCGGCATCAGAAATCCCGCCATGGTGCCTCCAAGCAGTGCAGACACATTCGGTTACCCCAACCGGTTGATTTGAATTTCTGCCCACAACAAAGGCAGGTCCGGATTGCGGGCCGGTTTGCCGCAGGGCGCCCCGACTCGGCGGGAGGGCCTTTCTTTCGAGGCGCCCCGCGTTTTTTCTTTAGCGTAGCCATACATTACAGATAATAGGATTTATGCTATTTTACAATAGCAAATTTCCTATTGGCTTTTTCCTACTAACTTCCTGTAAATAGGAATATGGCGAAAAACCGTACCGCCCTTGAAGAATTGGACAATGGCCGCCGCTTGATCCTCTCTCGTTTGGAGGCTCCGGAGTTGCGTGGCGTGACGCTGAAGAGTCTGTCCCTCGACATTGGCCGGAACGAGACCTATCTGCAGCAATTCATTTGGTACAATTCACCGCGCAAGCTCGATGAAGATGATCGCTTAAAACTTGCGGCAATCCTCAGGGTCGATCAGCAAGAGTTGCGCCCTGTCAGGCATCTTGGCAACACGCCCGATTTACCGCCTGAATTTAGCCATGAAAGCGAGTTAATTTCGTCACAAAACCCCGCATTAGGTGGTGATGCAACAGCCATAGTAGAATTAGGCGTTAGCGCATCATCCGGTGGAGGTAGTGTTGTGTCAGACGAACCGGAATTAGGCTCCTGGTCATTTCCTGAGCTTTGGCTCCGGACGGAGCTTCGTGCGTCGGTCACAGAATTGCGGATAATCACGATTGATGGGGATTCCATGGAAGGAATTCTGCGGTCTGGTGACAAAGTTATCGTGCATATTGGCCGCACCGAGCCTTCTCCGCCGGGTATTTTCATCCTCTTCGATGGTATAGGCCTGGTCGCGAAACGGCTGGAATTCATGGAAGGATCGGACCCTCCGAGCGTACGCATCAGTTCCAGCAATCCCTCCTACCCCCCCTATGAACGTACTGTTGAAGAGGTGAACATTATCGGCCGCGTGGTAGGACGCTGGGAACGTCTCTAGGAAATTCAAACCTTAACGTTCCGCCTTAATGATGGAAAACTTCTCTTAACATCAGAATAGGCATTGGATAAATAAACCAACTTAATTGATCGTTTAGAAATAATTACGGCCGAGCCCCATAATTTAAAAACGACTTTTCGTCCCTTCTTTGAGCATTTATGCGGCAAGTTGAGACGCCCTAGTGATAGGTTATTTCCTTTGAGGTTGAAAATAGGAAAAAACCTATTATATTCTCCAAAACTTTTGGGAACCCCACGTGCCTACTCCACAAGACAGGCTCCGCGCACTGGAGAAAAAATACAACGGTCCAATTCCCCGTGCAGAGCTTGAATTAGCGCTCCAGGTTACGGCACTTGGATTTCGTCGCATTGAAGAGCAAATTCGTTTTTATCGCCGTCAATCTCTTCGCTCAATCAACGCTAGCGCTTTGTGGCGCCGCGAAGCAATTCGCAGCAAATGCGAGCTTCAATCACAGTGCAGGGTGCTGACGCGTCAGGTCGACCTTATCAGTACGATGCTACTGTCGGTTCGCCAGTATTTAGCTTGGCGGACGCGTCTGGAATCTAGCCGAGCGCTTGCCCATCATCCCGATACAACATGACTTTCGCCGTACCAACCGGCAAATAACGGACCCGCAAGAATTGGTATCCGACAATACACGATTTTAGCGATATCGATGACGATACAATCATAATACGGTGGGCGTTCGACTGCGTAGTCTCGCAATACGCAGTATCGGCGGAAACAGTGTGCCAATCCAGCGGCCATCAAGGCATTGCGAGACGTCCGGAACAACAACGCGCATGCAACGCCTTAACGGTAATTTAAGATATGTGGGACAAAATACTACGATCAAATCACGTCATAATTTTGACCGTAAAGCCTTATTGGCTGAGTAGCTGATAGGAAAATGCTGCCTTGAAAATCGAACGTCGCAGAGAATTGAAAGGCCGTGTTTCCGCGCTCCATGATGCGTTGGATGAAATTCTGCAAAGCGACCGTTCCGACGTTCCGGTTTGCGCACCGAATTGTCCAAAAGCGGGTCCGGCCTGCTCGCGCCTTTGCGCCGACATTCCACGCATGCTTTCGAGCGACCCGGTAAATCATCCGCTGGAAGGCCGAATTGCGCCATTGGTCTATGAACTCAAGCGGCTGGAAGCCTTTTCACCCTGCTGGTCCTGTGAAGGCCATAATGGCCACGACGGCACGCTTTGGAAAAAACCACGGGTTTGGTTTTATTGCGACTCAGTCGTGCAACTCAGGGTCCTTGCTGCAGCGACCAAGGAACTGCACCTTGCCAAGAAACTCAGCGTGCCATGGCGTGTCACGCTAACTTTCTCCGATGATAAGAATGCCGATACAACATTCTCACTGGAGCCTGTTTTGGAACTGGATTGTCCGTCCCTATTCACATTACAGAACGATATCGATGTTATCGCTGAATCCCTGCGCGACAACGTCTTCTTGGAAGTTCATAAACTCATTCGCTCGGCAAACAATGGCGATTGACGCCAGCCAGTTTTCCGCTTTGGAAAAGAACCCGAGCATGACGCTTGAGGGGGCACTGAACGGCGCCGCGTATCAAGCAAATATCATGATCCCAAATTACGGTCAGCAGATCAAACAACATTTTAGGCGATCTCCCGGCGGGTCCGGACTGGCGTTTCCCTTCCGGCATTTTGGTCTTTCGATCACCTTCAATTCACCCACAGAACTCAAGGTCCATAACGAGGGCCGGCAGCTCGATTGTGGACTGCGGAGTCTGCTGGATCGCTTCGGCCCCTTGAGCTTCAGTAATGCTTATCTGCCGGACGGCATGCGCAGCAGCGAGCAGCGCAACGTTTTCGATTCTCTCAATTTTCATATCGACCGCGGCCGGACACAAGACGACAATATTTCCCTATTCTGGCGCGACCCGTTCGATTCCGTACAGCGCGAGCCCCGCAGTTCCCAAACACTCGTCCTCGCAAACGCCGCCGCCTACCTGCAGGCGATCAAGCAAGGCCGCGAAGAGCATAATTTCAGCCAGCGATATACGTTATTCAAAGATGAAGACGTGACACCGCTTATCGGCAACATCTTGATCGAACTCGGATGGCGCGCGCCCACGGGTGTGGGAGAAATCGCGCTGGTCGACAACCACCGTATGTTGCACGCTAGCTACTACCCGCACCCTTGGAAAAAAGGGTATCCAATATCGGTCCGCTACGTTTATTAGGAGGGTTTACCCAGCAATCCGCTGTTTTCGAACGGACCCAACAAATTTATCGGGAACGCCGCTCCCAA
>JAJFJB010000520.1 GCA_021774435.1 Alphaproteobacteria bacterium | reverse complement strand
GCAACGCCTGACCGGTCAGGTGTGGCGGCAGCCCACGCGCGGCGCCGACACCGATATTGGTGGACGGCTCGCGAAAGTAAATCGGCGCGAGTTGCGCGTGAATATCCGTAAAATGCAGCAGCGTGACCTGGCCGACCGTATCGAAGCGCAGCAAGTCGTCTTGGGTAATTTTCTGCGCCGCCGCTGCGCGGCCGAGCGCTCCAGGCGCCGCGAATGCCGCCGACGCCAGCGCAACCTGTAGAAATCCGCGGCGATCGAACATGGTCTCTCGGTACCCTCAAATTATCACTATGTCATATTCACTTTATCGCATTTGTTTATATTTGGCGACCCGTCCCGTGGCCGTGCGGAAAAATCCGCAAATGATCAACCCGCTCGCGTATTGCCCGTGTTACCCAAAAATTTCCTCTGTGATCTCTCGATACCAGGACTTGGCGCTCGTCGCATCCTTGGCACGAGCGTTGGGCCCTTCGGTTTTTGGCGGCGCTTCACCGGGGGCGAATACGCCATTCATGACGCTATAGGTGCCGGCAATTTTAATCCCATAATCGGGACCGACGAGACTGTAGCAAAGGCTGTCGAAACTTGGTGATGGCGGCGGTGTTTGGTCGCGAAGCAAGGCGGCGACTGCCTGCGCCACAACTTTCGCCTGACTGTTCGCAGTATAGGCCGATCTCGGCATAGGAGAGGCCAACGCCGAATCGCCAAGCACATGAATATTTGCGATCAGGGTCGATTCGAAGGTTATGGGGTCGATCGGACACCAGCCGCTCGCATCCGCCAAGCCGGTTTGCATCGCAATGTCGCCCGCCCGCTGGGCTGGGATGAAATTGACCACGGCCCCGTGGTGCAACTCGCCGAATTCGGTTTCCAATTCCATTGTCCCGGCATCGACTCGAACCACCTTTCCATCTTCCGACAGAGGCAACAATTCGACCATATCGCTATAAAGTAGATCCCAGCCGCGTCGGAATTTTTCCTGTTGTGCAAACCGCTCCTTGGGGTCGAGCACAAGGATTTTCGAACGGGGCTTCTCCCGCCTTAGGTAATCGGCAATCAGACTGATTCGCTCATAAGGCGCAGGTCCGCAACGGTACAGGCCCGGCGGGGGTGAAACGATAACGAGACCGCCGTCCTCCATGGATCGCAATTGTCGGCGTAACAGTTCCGTCTGCGGTCCCGCGTTCCAGGCGTGGGGCATCACCTCGCTTGCCGCCTCGGTGTAGCCTTCGACATCGTTCCAGCGGAAGCCGATCCCCGGCGACATCACTAGCCGATCATAGAGAATTCGGTCGCCGCCTTTTAACGTGACAATGCGATGCCCGGGATCGACTGATATTACGGTATTGTGAACAACCGAGATGTCGTGCGCGCGACGAATAATTTCGTACCCGTGCGCGATCGAATCCATTTCGGCAAGACCCGCAACGACGTGGCTGCTGAAAGGACAGGTGTGAAAAACTTTCTTAGGCTCGATCAGCGTTACTGCGATGCTTGGATCTTGTATTCGCAAGTATTTCGCGACGCTCGCACCGCCGAATCCACCGCCGACCACCACGACATGACGGCTTGAACCTTCGGCAGAAAGGCTTTTTGCGACCCCGGTCGCGGCTGCGCCTGCGATGACACGGTTGAATGTACGGCGTGATATGTCGACCATCTTTAACGGTGTCTTTCGTCCAAACTGCGAAATCAGGCTGTGGAACCTTGCATGCTATCCAGGCGCGCCAAAGAGGAAACCCCAAGTCCCACGCGCTTTTGAATTTGCCCTCGGCGTCAGCAATCGAGACATTTAAGATTTTCGTGATATATAAATCAAAGGGACGCTTAGAGCGGATTCTGAGAGAATGCAAATAGATCTGTTCATGGAGTTTGCGTCGCCGCCTTTTGCGGAGGGTGGCGTCGCCGACGTAATCGAAAATGGCCTCGCGCTCGCACGCGCCGCTGACGCGGCAGGTTTCAGCGCGGTGTGGCTCGCCGAACACCATTTCCTTGGTGACTATTCGAACGCCGCCGCACCCGACATGCTATTGGCCGCGATCGCACGGGAAACGAGCCGTATCGGGCTCGGCTTCGGCATCGTCCCCTTGACACTGCACGACCCGGTCCGCATCGCCGAACGTCTTGCAACGCTTGATCTGTTGTCGAATGGCCGCGTGTTGTGGGGTGTTGGGCGCGGCGTTACGACAACCGAACTCGATGCGTTCGGCGTCGACCCGTCTGAAAGCCGCGCGGTGTTCCAGAGGCGCTACGACGAATTGCGCACGCTCCTCGTAACGGGCGAAGCGCTGCGCGGCGGCAAACGGCTCGCACTTCGACCGCGGCCCTCGCCACGGCTACGGGAGGGCTGGCTCGCCTGCGTCAGTCCCGACAGCATTGAACTCGCCGCCAAACTCAGTCTTCATGCGATGACCGGGCCTTTCAAACCTTGGCCGTTCGTTAAATCCGATCTTGCCCGGTATCGGCGGCTTCGCCCCGACGGGCGGACGTCCTTCACGCTGGCCGTCTATTGCGAAGACGATCACCAGGCTGCCCGCCGCCGTGCTGCGCCAGGGCTGATATGGGCCTATCGCCAGATCATGGAAATTTCACGGCCGATGCTGAGTCGGCAATTGGCCGGATACGAACACTACCGAAAGCTCGGCTGGCTCACGCCGTTGCTGGATAAGGTATTGAGCATCGGGACACTGGAAGCATTGGGTCTCGCCGTCGTGGGCGATCCCGATCACGTGCGCCGCCGGCTCGCGGCGCTACAGGCAAGTGGGCTCGACCGCGTAAGTCTGGTCATTGGCGGCGGCGATCTTTCAGCAATGGAATCTCTACGGTGTGTTGACCTGCTCGCCAACCACGCACTTCCTGGGCTGACAGCGGAGAGTGCGATACGGACCGAGGCCGCGCCCGCATGAGCAACGTCCTTAACCGTCTCGGCTCCCTTGGCGCACAGTACCGGGACCCGGTCGCCACGATCGATTGGAGCGCCTGCGACCCTGCGTTGCCTTGGTTGCCTCCGGGCGTAACAAGTTTGTCCATACTAGACGACCTTGCCCCCGAGATTGCGGTCCGGCTCAGTCAGATCGAATTTGCGCGGCTTTGCGCGGCCGGGTTGTGGCTTGAAGGACTCCTCATCAGCCGGGTCACCGCAAACGGTTTTCTCGCCGCCAAATCCGATGAAGCCCGCATCATGCTACAGGAGGTTCGCGAAGAATCCGGGCATGGCCTGATGTTCCTTGAGATGATCGACCGCGCCGGGCTGTCGGGCGTGCGTTTGCTCGGGCCGACCGCACTGCTGACATGGATCGCCCATCGCCTGGCCCCCGATGATGCGGCGTTCTGGGCCATGGTCTATATCGGCGAGTCGGTTACGGACACCTTCGCCCTGCGGGCTCTGCGGGAGTCGGACTCCGGAAATCCCATCTGCCCGGTTGCAAAGCAGGTCTTGACGTATCACCACCGCGACGAAGCGCGCCATATCGCCGCCGCCCGCGCCCTTCTGGACGCACGGATTGCCGCAATGCGCCCGGTCTCTCGACTGGTTTTTGCCGGCACGGTGCGATTCCTGCTCGACCGGTTTCTGCGCGCGACGCTGTTTTCAACAGAAGCGAGTCTCGAAGCACTCGGTCTTGACGACCCCGCGGCGGCGGCGCGCACGGCAGCGCGATGTCCGGTGCGCCGCCAGTTGGCGCGCGACTGTGCCGCTCCGGCGATGGAGATGATCGCGCGCAGCGGAATCCTAAGCAGATGACCCACCAAGCCAACACTACGACGGTTCTCGATGCGCCGCCGCCGGTTTTCATCGCCAGCGACCTGTATCGCGATGCCGCCTATGGCAGCAACCATCCCCTCGCCATACCGCGGATCGGCACGGTCGTCGACCTATGCCGGCAACTCGGATGGCTCGACACGCAAACCGCCATGGAAAGTCCCCGCGCAACCGAGAACGAGCTCGCGCAATTTCACGAACCGGCCTATATCGACGCCGTCCACCGCGCCGACAAATCGGGAATATCGGATCGTGCGTTGCGCGAGGCGTTCAGTCTCGGAACGCTCGAAAATCCGGTCTTCGCGGGCATGTACAAGCGAACCACAACCGCATGCGGTGGGTCGATTTTGGCCGCGCGACAGGCGCTCGAAGGCACCGTCGCATTCAGTCCGGCGGGTGGCATGCATCACGCCCAGCCCGGGCGTGCAAGCGGGTTCTGTTATTTCAACGATCCCGTCTTGGCGATCCTGACGCTCAAAGCGGGCGGCGCCGAGCGGGTGTTCTACGCCGACCTCGACGCGCATCACGGTGACGGTGTCGAGAACGCGTTCGCCGACGACCTCACGGTGTTGACGCTATCGATCCACGAGGAAAGCCGCTGGCCGTATACTGGTACCGATGACCTGCCGGAGAGAAGGGTACGAAACTTGCCCGTCCCAAAGGGTTTCAACGACAACGAACTCGATTGTGTGATGGAAGCGGTTGTCATTCCAGCGATGCGCCATTTCGTGCCGGATGCTGCGGTTATTACCTGCGGCGCGGACGGGCTCGCGGGCGACCCACTGTCGGGCATGGCGTTGAGCAATGTCGCGCTGTGGCGCGCGGTTCTCCAAATCACGGAGGAGGCGCCCGGCACCGCGGTCCTCGGCGGCGGCGGCTACAACCCGTGGACGCTCGCCCGTTGCTGGTCGGGATTGTGGGGCATACTGAATGGCTATCCGGTCCCAACCGCCCTGCCGGCACCCTCGGAAGCCTTGTTGCGTGAACTGGACTGCGAACTCATCGACGAAGAGGACGCGCCGGAAAGTTGGTTTACACAACTCGCCGATACGCCGAACGATACGCCGTTACGCCCAGAGCTACTGAAAATTGTTGAAGCGCGGGCGCGATGCTGACACTCTACATATTCAATTTTTATAAAGTGATATCTAATGAGTTGGCTTGAACGCATACAGGCGATCGAAGAATTTGAGGATGCGGAGTTCGATCCGACGCTCGTGAAGGCATTCGAAGCGGCGGCGGTAGCGCATCCGATCCGCTTTTCGACGCCAACCTTCAAGGAATATGCGAGCAGCGAGTTGCAGGGTTGTGGCAAGAACAGTTTCCCGGCGTTTTCGATCACCGCCGGCGGCTGCGCACTGATGTGCGATCACTGCGAGGCTAAGATCTTGGAGCCGATGATTCCGGCAACCAGTCCGGAAATGCTCGACCGAAAGGTCCGCGACCTGGTCCTCCTGCAAGACCTGCAGGGATTCTTGTTGTCGGGCGGCTCTAACCGGCGCAACGAAATCGCCTATGAACGGTTCTATCCGGTTTTACAGGGCTTGAAGCGGGATTTTCCTCACCTCCGCATCGCGATTCATACCGCGCTAACCGATGAGACGCGCGCGCGCCGCATGGCCGACAGTGGCGTCGATACGGCGATGATGGACGTAATTGGTGCCGAAGAGACAATCCGTGACGTCTATCATCTCGACCGGCCGGTTGACGATTTCGAAGCCACGCTGGCAGCGCTTTCCAGCACGACGATGGAAATTGTTCCGCATATCGTCATTGGATTGCATTACGGCAGAATCTTGGGCGAAACCAACGCCCTCGACATTGTGTCGCGTCACCGAACTCAGGCCCTTGTCCTGGTCGTCGTGATGCCGTTCTACGCCAGCAAGGGCACGTTCCTGACCCCGTCGACGACAGATGTCGGGCGGATATTCCAATCGGCCCGCGCGCGCCTGCCGGACCGGCAGGTCCTGCTCGGCTGCGCCCGCCCGCCGGG
The DNA here is from genome assembly GCA_021774435.1 of Alphaproteobacteria bacterium. Classification (GTDB taxonomy): domain Bacteria; phylum Pseudomonadota; class Alphaproteobacteria; order UBA8366. Next base: position 2,245 of record JAJFJB010000520.1, on the reverse strand, counting down.
CATGCACAAGCGGATCACCGACGCCTATGCGGTCATGGCAGGCCTGGACGGCATCGCATTTCCGGCCGACGGCGCGGTCGCGGTCGCGGAAGCGATCGGACGGCCGTCGCAGCAGGAGCACGCCTGCTGCTCGATCAAGCTCGGCGCGCCCACTTCAGTGCAATCGTCCTACGCGGCATGATGGAAGCCATCGACATCGATGTTCTTATTGTCGGCCTCGGTCCGGCGGGCAGCCGCGCAGCGGCTGAAACCGCGCGGACCGGTCTCGCCACCCTGGCCGTGGATCGTCGCCAGAAAGCAGGCTTTCCCGTTCAATGCGCCGAGTTCGTGCCAGCGATTCTTGGACAGGAAATCGATGGGCTTGCTCCAGTGACCGCACAATCTATTCACGCTATGAAGACATTCGTCGAAAACGAAAGTGCCGATATCAAGGCAGATTTTCCGGGGAACATCATCGACCGGGCCGCGTTTGACACAAGACTTGTCGACGACGCCAGCACAGCAGGCGCCCGTTGCCGTTTCGCCACGCAAGTCGTTTCCATCGACAAAGCGGGCGTGGTCCACTTGTCGGACGGCACTCTCGTAAGGGCACGCTGCATGATCGGCGCGGACGGACCGCGCTCCCGCGTCGGTCGATCAATCAGACAAGTCAACCGTGCGTTGGTGGAGACGCGCCAGATCACCGTGCCGCTTCGCATGGCCCACGATACCACTGATATCTTCCTCGCCGCCGACATCGCGGGCGGTTATGGCTGGTTATTCCCCAAGAACGAGATCGCCAATTTGGGCGTCGGTGTGATTCCCGAAGCGCGGCATACGTTGAAAGGATTGCTCGAAGGGTTGCACAAGATGCTGGCCGCCCAAGGCAATGTTGGCCTGGAAATCCTCGGTTACACCGGCGGCGCGATTCCGGTTGGCGGCATGTTGAACCCACGGGGCGAGATTGGCGGCACCGCTGTTCTTTTGGCTGGTGACGCCGCCGGCCTAACCAACCCCGTAACAGGGGCGGGCATCGCCTCCGCGGTGATATCCGGTACGCTCGCGGGCCAAGCGGCGGCGAACTGGCTGGACGGGGACGGCGACGCGCTGGACGATTTCGCAGCCGAAATCGATGCCCTGTTCGGCCACGCGCTGGACCGCGCCGTGCGCCGTCGCACCGAAATTTTACGCAACTATCGTGACGGTCGCCGGCCGTCGCCCGATGCGCTACGGCGTGGTTGGATCGCTTATGAGGAGTATTGGGCCGCATGACTTGTCTGAAACCGGAAGACGCAACGCCCGGCACCGATAGCGGTCGGGATTTCAATCCGTTCGAAATCATGCAGCCACGCGCGCCGGAGACGACACCGGTGCCGCTACGCAATGGCGGGCGGGTCAAATCGAACAATGTCGCACCCGCGGGCGTCTACGTACCCAACTACAATCGCCTGACACCGCAGATGCGTTCGCCGGAATACGTGCAGCTCTCGACGGCGGCGGCAATCACACTAGGCATCATGAGCGGCAAGATGTACCGCTGCGCCTGTACGCGATGCCTGAATTTGCTGCTGACCTATCCCGAAGGCTGCCGCGCCAACTGCGCCTACTGCGGTCTGGCGCGGCATCGTGAGGCTGAACGCGACTACGCCGACCGGAACTTTATCCGCGTCGACTGGCCCGCTGTTCCCGTTTCGGAGATCATCGACACCGTCGCTGCCGACGGCGAGAAAACACCGTTTCACCGTATGTGCATTTCCATGATCACTCACCCGCGTAGCGATGCGGATACGGTCTCGGTGCTGCGCCGATGGACCAATCGCATTTCCCCCGAAACAGTGCCTGTTTCGATCCTTTCCAACCCGACGACCATGGATCGTGCCGACGTCGAGACGCTGCACGGGCTGGGTGCGGATATTTTCACCGTCGCGCTCGACGCCGCTACGCCGGAGCTGTTCGACCGAACGCGCGGCAAGGGCGTCCAGTCACCGCATAGCTGGGGAAAATACTGGGAGATACTCAACCACGCACGCGACATTTTCGGACCGCAGAAATTTGGCGCCCACATCATTGTCGGCATGGGAGAAACCGAATTCGAGATTCTCGAATTGGTGCAGCGACTCGTCGACATGGGCGGTCACAGCCACATGATCGGTTTCTTTCCTGAAAAGGGGTCGTTGATGGATCACATGCCGGCGACGCCGCGTGACCAATGGCGCCGCGTGCAGCTCGGCCGCTACCTGATCGACGATGGCGGGGCGAGGCTCGA
>JAJFJB010000519.1 GCA_021774435.1 Alphaproteobacteria bacterium | reverse complement strand
CAGGATATTGTCGTTTTTTGTATAGGTTGCCTGGAAGTTCTCAAAGGCGAGGAGTTCGGGGTTATCCGCGCCAAAGAAGACGCGGTAATTGTTGGAGAATTCGAGATGGCGTGCGCCGGCGGCAACCGTCATCACTGCAGCGAATGTCGCCAGGATTACCAACCAACGCCGGCGGACTACGAAGTCAGCCAGTGCAATCGCCCACCGGTCGGAAATGTTTGTTCCCATGATTTCCGCTCCTAAACGCTAAAACAGAACATTCATTCTGTTTTAAGATAAAAAAATATCCCTGACGGGTTCGCGCCCTTGCGCTATTTCCAGAATATGTGTTCTGTTTTGAAAGTCAATCCGTTTGTTTGGGCGGGCCGAGAAAATAAAGCCCGGCTTCGATCGCACCTTCGAGTTCGCTTGGTTTCGTGCCGGCGCGGATCATCAACGCGCCACCGCGTGACAAGGCGACCAGCATTTTGGCCGCTCCATCGGGGTTCACGTGGCCGGGAATATCGCCGGCTTTTTGCCCATTGCGGATGGCGGCTGCGAACAGGTCGGCATGCTCCTTGTCGATCCGTTGCACCTCGGCGGCAATGTCCGGATCGTGTGGTGCAACCTCTGCGGCAACATTTACGATCAGACAGCCGTTGCAGAAATTTTCTTCTTCGGCATGGCGACGCAAGGCTTGCCAGTGCGCGATTATCTCCGCTCTGCCGGCGTCCGGTCTTCGAAGGCCGGACCAGACGAGGTCCCCCATGCTTTGTTCGTAGTGGCGGATAGCAGCGACAAGCAGATCCTTTTTGTTGCCAAATGTGCCATAGAGTCCATACCGGCTTACCCCGGTCTCCGCGACGATGTCGTCCATCGTCGTATCCCCATAGCCTTCACGCCAAAACACCTGCATGGCGTTTTCGATGGCTTCTTCTGGGTCAAATTCTCTTACACGTGCCATATTATCAGAATAACAATTCTGTTATCTATGGTCAAACCGCCCAATCAACCAGTTGCTAATGCCGCAAGATCAAGGTGCCGTTTTCTACGCGGTAGCTTGTTAGCCGTTCCAGATAAGACATTCCTAACAAGGAGGAGCCCAACGGCGCGCCATTAACCGAGCCAGCGACGTTCGGGATCGCGATCGGGCCGATCCGGATGCTGCGCAGCGTGATGGGGGCGCCCCGAACAATTCCGTTTGCCGTTTGATAGCGCCGTGAAAAATCGAGCGTGTCGGGATTGAGTCCGATGCGTTTGGCATCTCTCGGAGACAGAACGACATCGCTCGCACCGGTATCGACAATAAACCGAACGGGAACACCCTCAACCAACGCCTCGACCGTGAAATGCCCATTTGCGTCGGAGCGGAATTGTATTTCCCCGCCTGCGGATATAATCCCGGCTCCAGGAATAAGCTCTCCAAGGAAGCGGTTCTTAACTGCAAATACCTCGTACCGATAGGCATAGCCAAGCCCAGCAACGCCGGCGATGCCGATCCAGATCAAGGTGTATTGCACAATTTGGCGTGCCCGAATTCCCTTGTGAAAGACCCCGCCGGCGATCAGCAGAAGAAAAACCAGGAGATAGATCAGGTGAGCCCAACTGCCCTGTTCCTCCAGGGCGTAGGGAAATCGCCAGGCCAGAAGGCCAATCAGCCCGGCGATGACAATTACGGCCACTATGAAAATTGGCAGCCGGCTGCGCGCGTTAGGCGCTGAGTTCCAGGGTTCTTGTGGGTCGTTCATGACCCATTATATGGGATCGCTCGCGTGACTTTCACGTATTAGTCGACTACTCCACTATTCGATAGCGCACAATGCGGTCGTTGTACGTATCGGAGAACCAGACGTCCTTGCCCTCGATCGCGACACCTTCCGGGCGGTCGAATTTTCCGGGGCCTTTGCCGCTGCGATCGCCGATCATAAGAACAAGTGTACCGTCCGGCGCCAGCACCTTAATTCGATGAGTATATTTGTCGGCGACATAGAGTCGGCCCTGTGCGTCGAAATCGAGATAACGAGGTCCGCTGAACGCATATGAGGCACCACCGATAGTGCGGAGTGTTTTGAGCGCCGCCGACATTTGCACCAGGCGGTCATTGTTGGCGTCGGCGATCCAGACTGTGCCATCGGAAGCGACGGCGACGTCGTGTGGCGAGGAAAAACCGTCCGCATCCGCTACGGACTCGCCATTTTCGAATACTTCTATATTGCCGGAACTGGCACCTGTGGCGTAGACACGGCCATTCGGATGCACCGCGACGCCTTCGGGCCGGCGAATTTTTCCACGCAGTTCGCCAACCAGCGTGCCGCTCTGGCCCGTCACGGCGTAAATCGCAATGCGGCTGTTATCGGTATCGGCGACGAGCAATCGTCCTTCGGCATCGAATACCACATCATGCGGAGCGCCGACTTGGCCTTCGCCGAAGGTACCAAGAAGTTCAAGCGTGTTCGGGTCGAGTACGGCAATGCGGTCGTTATTGTTGTCGGCGACGTAAAGGTGGCGGCGGTCGGGCGATAACACAAGATCGTGCGGCTGGGCGTATATCGCGGGTGAGGCGGAAACAAATTCTAGATCGAATGCCTGCGCACCCGTCGAGACGACTAACACCCAGAGAAAGATGAACGTTCGTAAACCCATTGTCGCCTCTTGCGTTAAAACGGTACCGTTCCTTCAATCGTGCAGCGCTGCATCAACCGACGCAGCGGCAATTCGAAGTCGCTCGTCGCCTTGTGCTGCACGGCGCAATTATCCCACATCAGCAAATCGCCTACTTGCCATTTGTGGCGATACAAGAATTCCGGTTTCGCGAGGTGCTCGAATAGAGTTCGCAACAGTTCGTCGCTTTCTGACGCCTCAAGACCTTCGATGCGGTGCGTATACCCTTCGCAGACGAACAGGCATTTTTGCCCCGTAACGGGGTGGGTCCGAAGGATGGGGTGCAGTGCATCCGGCGGATAACGCTCTAATTCTTCTTCGCTCAGAACGGGCCGCAGGCCGAATTCATGGGCTTTCTTGTTCCACATATAGCGATAACCGTTTGCCGCACGCAATCCTTCGAGCCGCCGTTTCAGATCGTCGGAGAGCGCGTCGTAGGCGGCTGTCGCCGCGGCGAACCGTGTGTCGCCAAACACCATCCCGTCCCGCGTCGGGACTTCGATGGCGTTGAGAAGCGTAACCTTGCTTGGCGCGTCCAGATAGCACAGGTCCGAGTGCCAATACCGGCCGGCATCATGCGATCCGACAGGTTGGCCATCCTTGGTGATATTCGAAATCCAGAACACTTCCGGTGTTTCGGCATTGGTGGCTTCGGCCCGAACATTTATCTGCGGCGTTCCGAACCGCCGTGAAAAGGAAGCGAGTTGCGGCGGTGTCTGAAGGCAGTCCCGGATCACAACAACAGCATGGCGGTACAGGGCTGACTCGATCTCATCGAATGTCGCGTCGTCAAGGGGGATGGCGAGGTCAAGCCCCGTTATCTCGGCGCCGATCGGACCGTTTTCAGACCGGATGGCAAACTTGGGTACTGTCGTGTCCACGGTTTTCTCCATCGTACAAGAGTGGACAGGGGTCATAAGATTAACGGCTGCGGGGCAAGGATACGCTGAAACAACTGAAACATTCTATTCGAATAACGAAATCGGCTGGAAACATCGGTGACCTAGAGTCTCCGAAATAGACACAGGAGACTTCGATATGGATAGAAGCGAAATCAGGGAACCGATCAGCCCACGGACGCAATATGTTCCGGCGTCGACGCGAATTCGAGAACGCGCTGCAGGTGGTGAGCTTGTTGGTAAGGCCGCCGATGTCTGGGGAAAGATTTTGCCGGACGGACTTTCGCTGATCCATCATTTCGATTTCCTGACGGATGGCGAGAGGCGCTTCGTCAACCGGATACAGGGCCGAACCTATGCCAATCTCTTTGAGTTTGTATCTCGTTACATGAAACTCGATGTGCTGCAGGAGAACCGGGATCAGTGGCGAATGGGGCAAGCGACGCATGTCTTGCGGCAACGCTTCGAGGCGCAGGAATTTTCACCGGAGGACTCCTTCAGTGAAATTGAATATGTCGTGGGCCGAACGATGGCCTCTGGTTACCAGTTTGTGCCCAATGCCGGCAGGATTGCGTCCGTCGTATCGACAAAATCCCTGTGGGCCATGCTGGCGCTTACGCTGAACTTCGAGCTTTCCACGCAGCAGCATTTTGACGAGAGCATCGCTGGCGACGAAAGCATTTCGCCCTTGTTCAAGGATGCTTTTCTAAGCCACCGTTCAAGAGCAAGCCTGAATGCGGTCATCAGCGAACTCGAATGGATTCTCCACGACGCCAAACTTATGGTGCAGGAACGCGATAAAGCCGTTAAGGATTTCGTCGAACTTCTCGAGGTGCTCGATCGCATCTTGCAGGCTCAGGCGCGGGCGGACATGCAATATTTTGCGATGAATTGCGACCGGCCCGCGGGGAAGGGAACGCTGCTGGCCGTCGAAGACGGATTGTTAAAGGCGTATCGCTGGCAGTACATCTTTTCGGGGATGCGAAATCCACGCTATACCGAGGTTTCAAGCGGTTTGGTAAGCGAAGCCCATACCGCGATGATCCAACGTACCCTGGCGAGCTTCGAGCCGAAGATTTGACGAGTGAAGGGTTGAACGATGTACGTGCCAAAACAGTTTCGCGAAGAACACCTCGATCTCCTGCATGCCACGATACAGGAGATCGGTGCCGCCGCCGTCGTGGGTCACGGCCCAGACGGCATTGTGGCGACCCATGTTCCGATTGAGCTGGATCGCAGTGCCGGAGGTTTTGGAACGCTGCGATGTCATTTCGCCCGGCCGAATCCGCATGGCGATGCGATTGCCGCGGGACAGGAGCTACTGCTGATTTTTCAGGGCCCACAAGGTTACATCACGCCGAACTGGTATCCCTCGAAACATCAAACGGGCAAGGCGGTTCCGACTTGGAAC
>JAJFJB010000518.1 GCA_021774435.1 Alphaproteobacteria bacterium | reverse complement strand
CCCCCCCCGGCGTACCGGCCGTCACAACAACGCGCGGGCGGCCGGGTCCCACGGCCCCCCTTGGCTTCACGCCAGAACAGGTGGACGTTTTTGTCGAAACCGCGCGCAATGCCGCACAAGCGTGTCCTATCTTGCTGGATTTGGATCCCGATGAGATAATTCACTTGGCACGGCGTTATGCAAAATGCTTTCGCATTCGACCTGTGTCTTCTGGCGAAGATCTCCGCGATCTTTTCGAAAAGAATGGCTTTTCGGTTGATCAACTGGATGGTCGGATCGTGTCTGGGCATGAGAGCCGAAAAGGCACGGGCCCGACAACACCGGATGGCGCAATGTATATGCATCTTGTCGCGACCCGCCTTTGATCGAATTCCGCACTAGGGATTATCAATCTCCGAAATAAAATCTTCGAATTTGCCACCGGGGCTTCTCGGGATGTTTGCCAGATAGGTAAACGCAACGGACATCTTGGAAGGTAAAAGACGGGTTATGTGCTCCGCCAATTGCTCTTCCTCTTCTACCGTCAATTCGCGTTCGGTGACGAGACGCGCTTCAAGTTCATCGACCGACTTCTGAATGACCTGATGCTGACGAATTGGTGCAATCGCCGTAAGCCCACGTGAACCGAAACCGGGCCAAATCTTTTGCCCGTCCGGTAGCGTCAACATATTCCTGACCCGACCCAATATCCGCTTAATCGCCGGCAATCCGCGTCCGCAGCCGCAGGTGTGGCCCACTTCCGCATAGTCGCCAACTTCATAGCGGATAAGCGGCGTGACAAAATTATGTAACGGGGTCACAACAATGCGGCCAATTTCACCGGGTGTGCAAGGGTTCCCGGCCTCGTCAAGAATTTCCACCAGCACGCTTTCAGCCATTGCGTGATAGGTTTCCGCGTCAGGGCATTGCAAGGCGACGATGCCAAGTTCCTGCGCCGAATACATATCGTGTATCGGCGCCTCAAGCGCCTGCTCGCAGAAGCTCCGCGTTTCCGGATCGAGAAGCTCGCTCATCGTGGTAATCGCCCGGAGCCGGGGGAGCGCAATACGTTCTGCCGCCACCTCTTCCGCTAGGTTCTTAAGGTTCGAAGGATAGGTTGTTAAGAGTTGCGGCTCTGTTCGACGAAGCCAAGCAGCTTGAGCCGATGCCGAATTGCCAACATCGAAATAATAGAATGGACCCGTCATATATCCATTCATCCAGGGAACCGGCGTTGCCGCGGCGGATAGTTTTCGTTGCGCTGCCGTCAGTCTGGTAATCCCGGCATACCGGGCTGTGGGATCGTATTCGTGCCAACGGTAGTGTCGTAGATTGTTGGCATGAAAAAAATGATTGTTAATGGCGCTTGTCTTGATTCGAACCGGCTTCCCCGTTGAGCCAGACGATTGTTTGGAGGTGATGCGGCCATGCGCCGCCGGTGGCGAGTGTGAGAGAAGCTTGTCGCCTACCTGCTGCAACGCGGACCTGGTAAGGATCGGCAACTCGCGCCACGCCTCTCTATCGGGGCGTTCACCCGGCTTTAGGAGGCCTGCGAATTGTTCCTGATAATACGGAACGGTCGCCAAACAATGCGTCAACAGCGCGCCGAGTTGGGCAAATCGACGCGATTCAATCTCCGCTTCGGTCAGCCATTGGGACTGCTCCATCTGGGCATGTAGCGCCAAAACCGTCGCGGCCTCGCCATTCGGCACCCTTGGCCACAACAGCGATTCGTCTCGTGTGCTCAAGGTGTAGCGATGCGCCATAATTGCTTTTGATCCATGGCGCGCCAACGGGCGCTATCCGATTGCCATGACCTCCCGGATGCCGGCCACGATCTTCTCTCGATCCGGAAAGACATGGTCTTCTAGTACCGGGCTATAGGGAATCGGTACTTGTAACGCGCAAATTCGCTTGGGTGGCGCTTTCAAGCGCGTAAAGGTTTCCGGATCCTCCGTGACCAGTGTCGCGATCTCCGCCGAGGCACCCGCTGTCGGTCCGGCTTCATCGGCGACGATAAGGCGGCCCGTTTTTCGCACGGACGCCCGGATCGTATCCTGATCCATCGGGATCAAGGTTCGCGGGTCGACCACTTCGACGGAAACACCTTCGGCCGCCATTGTCTCCGCCGCTGCCAAAGCCTCCTGAACCTGCCAAGCGAGCGCCACTACCGTAATGTCGGTGCCTTCGCGTTTCACGTCCGCCTTGCCGATGGGAACGGTATAGTCCTCTTCGGGCACATTCCCCTTGAGACCCGCAAGCCGGTTAGATTCGAACGCGATGACTGGGTTGTTGTCGCGGATCGCCGATTTCAACAGACCCTTCACGTCGTACGGCGTCGAGGCCAGTGTAATTTTCAAACCCGCCATATTCATGAACATCGAATAGGGGCTTTGCGAATGTTGCGCCGCGCTGCGGCCGCCACCGCCGACCGAGGCGCGGTAGAGAATTGGAAACTGCGCCTGTCCGCCGAACATGTAATGGATCTTGGCCGCCTGATTCACGATCTGATCCATGGCGACGAAGGCGAAGGTAACCTGCCGCCAATCGACAATCGGCCGAAACCCCGAACTTGCGGCGCCGATTGCCATGCCCGTCAGCGCACTCTCCGCGATCGGCGTCGCGCGGACACGGGTTTCGCCAAATTTTTCCACCAACGGATCCGGGGCGTCGGTCGACATATGGAAGGTTTTCGGATCGCGTTCCATTTCCTCGACCAAGGCTTCCATGGCCGCCTGCGCAAAGGTTATTTTTCGCATCGGCTTGCTCCTCAGTCCGCGTAAAGGTCGTCGAGCGCCGCTTCAGGCGCCGGGAAGGGGCTGGCTTTGGCATAGACCACCGACGCTTCGATGGATTTTAATATTTCCGCGTCCATTGCCTCCCACTCTTCGTCGCTAAACTGCCCCTGCTGGCTTTTCAGATGGTTTACGAGACGAGCGATTGGGTCCTTCTTCATCCACGTCTCGATTTCCGCCTCTGGGCGTTGGTCGGGTTGATTAGGCCGCTCCGTGTGCTTGCGCCAACGATAGGTCTTGCACTCGATCAATGTCGGGCCCTCTCCGGCACGAGCCCGGGCCACGGCGTCGGAAGCGGCTTCGTAGACCGCAAAAACATCATTCCCATCAACAATCACACCAGGAATGCCATATCCCGCAGCCCGCGCTGCGACATCTTCATGCGCAAGCGTCTTGGCCGCCGGTGTCTGCGCCGAGTGCAGATTATTCTCGCAGACATACAACATGGGCAGTTTCCATTTCGCCGCGATATTCAGCGACTCATGGAAGGGACCGGCGTTGGACGCGCCATCGCCAAAAAACGAAACCGCAACCCGATCACTTTCTTCTAGCTGCGCCGCAAGTCCCGCGCCGGTCACGATTGAGATGCCACCCGCGACGATACCGTTCGCGCCGAGCATGCCGATGTCAAAGTCGGCAATATGCATCGAACCGCCCTTACCCTTGCAGTATCCATCCTCGCGGCCATAAAGCTCCGCCATCATCCGGTCCAGGTTCGCCCCTTTGGCGATGCAGTGGCCGTGCCCGCGGTGCGTGCTGATGATTTGGTCATCGCCGTTTAGCGCGGCACAGACACCCACGGCGACGGCTTCCTCGCCGATATAGCAATGCACGACGCCGTAGATATCGCCGGCATGATAATCGTCGGAGGCGCGCTCCTCGAAGCGGCGGATGGTCTGCATCGTGCGCAGCATCTCTCGCTGTGCTTCCGGTGTCGGATAGGGCATCGCAGTTCCTCGGCGTTATTTCGTTGCGATGACCATGCTACGCGAGGTGGCGACATGCCTCAAAGCGGTAAAAGCGCCTTGATTTGTTTAGACTGAAATTCCGGCGGCTTTAAGTGCCTTTGATTGACGCTGTTGCAACGCCTTTTCGCTGAAATCACCGATCAGTTCGTGGAACAGATTGTGCCAGTTCACTTCAGCCTTCAGGTGCATGAAAACGGACCCTAGGCCGATCGCAGCCCGATCCATCAGCACAAATTCACGCGGTGGCGTCACGCCGCCAAGACGGCGCAGTTCTTCGTGCACTTTGTTGGCGATGCGGGCGCCATACATGCCGCTGTCAGATTCCTGAATTTTCTGCACCTTGTCTTCCATCAGTGGCGAATAGACAAACTCGGCCCAGATGTTCAGTACGTCGATCATCTCCTGGCCCAGCCCGGTGAAACCCCAGGTCTCATAGGCGTGTAAAGCGCGGTCGCGGTCACCATCCCGCAGCCCGTGGTAGAGATCGATCACGCCAGCCACGAAAGAGGGTCCAAAAACCCGAATACAGCCAAAATCCAGTAGATTCACGGAATGATCCGGGCGCACGCTGTAATTGCCGAGATGCGGGTCGCCATGGATGACACCATATTCGTAGAACGGCACATACCAGGCGCGGAACATGTTGTAGGCAATCTGGTTGCGGGCCTCGAGACCGGCCTCGCGGAAACTCAACAGCGGTGCGCCTTCTAGCCAGTTCATCGTCAGCAACCGTTCCGTGGAGAGCTCTTCGACCGCCTGCGGCACATGCACACCGGCCTCCTTTGCCAGCATGCTCCCATACAGCGCCATATGCGCGGCTTCGCGGTGATAATCGAGTTCCTCCCGCAGCCGCGCAGAAAGCTCGGCGTGAATCTGGTTCGTTGAAATCGCCTTGTCGTACCGCTCGTAGACGGAAAATGCGAGACGGAGCTGCTTGAGATCCGCCTCGACTGCCGCCGTCATATCGGGATATTGCAGCTTGCAGGCCAAGAGCTGTCCCTCCGGCGATATTGCCCGATGCACCTGACCCAACGACGCCGCATGTGCCGCGTCGCGCTCGAATTTTTCGAAGCGACCGCGCCATTCGTCACCAAGCTCGGATGCCATACGGCGGCGTACAAAGGGCCAGCCCATGGACGGCGCATTGGTTTGCAGCTGTTTGAGTTCCTCGACATACTCATCCGGCAGAGCATCCGGAATTGTCGACATGATTTGCGCGACTTTCATCAGCGGCCCTTTGAGACCGCCAAGCGCTGCCTTCAGGTCGCTGGCATGACGATCCTTATCGATTTCCATGCCGAGGTATTTTGAACCGGCAAAGCGAAGCGCCAGTCCGCCAACCGCCCCACCGACCCGGGCATAACGCCGCGCCCTTCCGGTTACACTACTTTTGTCTGAAGATGCCATTCCGGATAAATGGGGATCGGTTTGACTAATGTCAAAGGCGGCACCGACCATTCAATGTGACAGCTATACCGTCACAATAGTGGATTACGCGATTGTACTGGCTACCAGTCCGCCAGGCTCGGTCGTGACATCGTCCGGGCCGATGGCTTCTCCGCATTCAGAACAGTGCAGAACCGGCGTCATGACAGCACCGCACTCGAGGTGACGGATTTGGCGAGATGGCCCGTCCAATGGCATGTGTTTTTCGCCCCAGGCGATCATGGTCAGCAGGATCGCCCGCAAGTCCCGGCCGCGTTCTGTCAGCAGATAGTCGAACCGGCGGGAATGATCCTGATAGGGCTCGCGACGGAGCACTCCCTTCGCAACCAACATTTTCAGTCGCTCGGACAAGACACGGCGAGGAATTCCAAGCCGCTTCTCGAAGCCATCGAACCGGGTAACGCCAAAGAAACATTCCCGCAAAATCAATGGTGTCCAGCGATCCCCGATAACCGAGAGGGTCCGGGCGACGGAACAGTTCTGCTTCTCTAACTCCTGCCAACGCATCGTTACCTCCTTGAAGGATACTTAATGATAGCTTTTTAAGTTCATTTTGTGTACTTATATTTAAGTTCAAATTTTGCACTTATTTTCCGCGACAGTACGAGTCTTCCGCATGTCAGTCCCCACCACCCAGCGGCTCATATTGGATGCCCCCGTTGCCCGCGTGCTTTGGCGACTGGCGACGCCAAATGTCTTCGCCGTGACAATGTTAACGGCGGTTACCTTGGCCGACGCCTGGTATGTCGGCCAGCTAGGCACGGCGGCTTTGGCAAGTTTGGCACTGGTATTTCCGTTTCAAACATTGATGCAAATGATGGCAGGCGGGGCCATCGGCGGCGGCATAACGTCCGCCGTCGCTCGCGCGCTTGGTGCCGGCGCCACAAAAAGAGCGGAAAGCACCGCGTGGCAAGCGGTGTTAATCGCGATCTCCATGGCCGCCCTTTATATGGTCGTTCTGGGCCTGTTTGCGCGGCCCGTATTCGCACTCTTAGGTGGTGAAGGCGACGCGCTGGATGGCGCAGCCACTTACGCTTATGTGGCCTTCGGCGGCGCAGCCGCTCTGTGGTTTGTGTATGTCTTATCCGCGATCCTGCGGGGTACCGGCGACACGGCGACCCCCGCTCGCGCAATCGCCACGTCCTGCGTGGCTCAAATTCTCCTATCCGGCACGCTGACCCTGGGCTGGTTCGGCCTCCCTTCCCTGGGGGTAACGGGCGCGGCAACCGCCCTGGTGATTTGCCATGGATTTGCCGCAGCCTATCTCGCGCTGCATTTATGCCGCGGCAAAGGTCGCCTGAGACTGCGTCCGCATACTCTCGATTGGGCGCCAATCCGCGATATCATGAAGGTCGGCGGACTCGGCATGATCAACAGCACCTGCATGGCGATGACCGTCGTGGTCGTTACCGGATTTGTGGGTCGATACGGCACCGAAGCGCTGGCCGGTTTCGGCCTCGGCGCACGGCTGGAATTGATGCTGGTCCCAATTGCGTTCGGCGTTGGCGCCGCCCTTACCGCGGCGGTCGGCATTAATGTCGGCGCCGGCCATTTTTCCCGGGCCCGCCGCATCGCCTGGGTCGGCGCGGGGGTTACGCTCGTATTAACCGGTCTGATCGGCATAGGTGCCGCCCTCATGCCCAGCCTCTGGCTCGACCTTTTTACGGCCGATCCCGACGCCTATGGTTATGGTGCGCGCTATCTCGTTATCGCAGCACCGTTCTATTGTCTGTTCGGGGCGGGCCAAACGCTGTATTTCGCCAGCCAGGGAACCGGCCGCATGGTTCTGCCCGTCAGCGTTTCGATCGTTCGATTTCTCACCGTCGTTGCCATCGGCGCACTGGCCGTTTCCTTCGCCTGGGATATTGCGGCGCTCTTCGCCGGCGTTGCGGTTGGTCTCTGCATCATGGGCGTTGGGCAGGCGCTTTGTCTTTCGAGCCCAGGCTGGCGCGGAAGCTGACTCTGTCAGTCCCCCTCCGCCGGTATAATCTCTGCTTACCCGACCATTTCCCAAAGCAGAGCATTCACGGCATCGGGCGCTTCGAACTGCACCCAATGCCCCGCATTCGGCACGACATGGAAATCCGCACCGGGATGAACTTTTTCGACATAGGCGCGGTTCGTCTCCAGGTCGGGGTCTAGGGTCACGTCCCTTTCACCAAAAATACAGCCAAGCCGACACGGCAGAACACGCAAACTATCCGCCAGAACCGAAGACCGGGCGATGCCGCGCGAGCGAAGCCGGGCCTTGGCCATATTGTCCGCCTGAATCGTAACAGCCAACGCGTCAGCCGCATCCGGATCACAAAACATCAAATTCTGCAGATTTCGTCGATAGAGTGGCGCTGCGTCTCCGAACGGCAAGTCGGCAGGCACCTCGACCAGATCGTTCGCGGGCCCGGTCCCGGTCAATCCCAGGACCGGCGCGCCGACCAGAGTCAGACTGCGGATACGCCGCGCCTGACGATGAGCGATCAATCCGGACAAAACACCACCGAACGAGAATGAGACAAGATCGAACGGCTCGTCATCGGGCAGGACATGGTCGATAGAGCCGGACAGGAGCGTTGCCAAGCTTTCCGCATCGTAAGGCTTGGGCGGATCACTGGAATCTCCGCAGCCCGGCAAATCTGCAACGATCAGACGATAGTTCTCTTCGAGGTACGGAATATTACGCACCCAATGGCTCCAGGCGCCCGAGCCACCATGCAGCATGACCAACGGCGGCCGGCCGGTATTCCGCGCGCCCCACTCACGCCACATCATCTCGCCGTCACCGCAAGGCGACGGGATCTCCCGGCAGCGCGATAGCACGGGCTCAAGAACAAACCTTGGCTCGCCTGCAGTCATATGGAGGCCGTTTTCTGAAATCTTGTCATCGAATACGTTCGCAAACTGTCCTATCCCCCGACACGATACGGTGCCAAGTCGATGTCCGGATCGCGTCCCGCCACGAGATCGGAAATGATGCGGCCGCTAATCGGGCCCATGGTCATGCCGACATGGCCGCCGCCAGCGGCGAGATAGACATTTGGATGTCCGGGCACGGAATCGATATAGGGCACACCGTTCGGTGTCGAAGGCCGGAACCCCAGCCAAACGCTTTGTTCCTCCGAGCGGAACCCGTTGACTGACTCACCGACGCGGGAAATCATACGCCGTACCCGTGTATAGTCGGGCGGGGCTTCGTTCCCGCCCAACTCAACACCCGTCGTCAGGCGCATGCCATCGTCCATTGGCGAAAGGAAGACCGAATGCTCGGTCAGGGCGACCGGCCGATTTAGCGGCGTTTCGGGGTGCGGCAGCATGACGTGGTAGCCGCGCTCTGCATCGAGCATAATGCGCGTGCCGAATTGACGCGCCAGCCGAGATGACCAAGAGCCTGCCGCGATGACAATGACGTCAGCCGTGTGCTCCATATCGTCCGCACGGATACGGTAGGGACCGTTGCCGGAAAAATCCTGGGCTTTCGTACCGATAACAGTGCCGCCGCCTGCGACGAAGGTTTCGGCAAACCTCGCGACCAGTTTTCCCGGATCGAGTATCCCGGAATTGTCATCAAAGAATAGACCGCGCACGAATTTCGGTGCCAGGCCGGGTTCGAGTTGGCGAACTTCGTCCGATGTCACAACATCGAAGCGGCGCCCTGTATGCTGCATCACTTCAATCTCGAATTTGGCGCGCTCGAAACCAGCTTCGCTTGCGTAAACCTTGAGCATGCCGCGCCGGCTGACGAGCGATTCGGCATCGGCGAGACGGATCAGCAGGTCATAGGCCGCATGCGCCCGGTCGAGCAGCGCTGCTTTCGCAGACGCATTCCGGTGCGCGCGGGACGGCGTGCAATTCAACAGGAAACTCAATAGCCAGGGCGCCAGTTTCGGCAAATATCCCCAGCGAATGGACAAGGGCCCGTAGGGGTCCATCAGCATGCCCGGGACGCGCGTCGGAATTCCCGGCATCGCCGTAGGAATGCAACTGCCTAAACTGATAACGCCGGCATTACCCGAAGACGTGCCGGTGCCAAATTCATCCGGCTCGAAGATCGTTACCTTGTGGCCATCGCTTTGCAGAAACAACGCCGTACTGACACCCGTGATGCCGCCGCCGATGACGGCGATGTTTTTCGGTTCGACTTCGGTCACATCACGTCTTCCAACTCGTCGATGAAGCTCTCGACCACACCGAGGCCCCGCAGCCAGAAATTCGGGTCCGTCGCGTCAAGGCCAAACGGCGCGAGCAATTCCTTATGCCGCAAGGTCCCTCCCGCACGCAGCATATCGAAATATTTATCGACGAAATCGGGTCCCGAATCCTGGTACAGCGAATAGAGCGAATTTACGAGGCAATCGCCAAATGCGTAAGCATAGACGTAGAAGGGCGAGTGAATGAAGTGCGGAATATAAGCCCAAAAATGGCCGTACTCTTCCTCGAAACGGATCGCGGGGCCGAGGCTTTCGCCTTGCACCTCAAACCAAATCTCGCTGAGCTGTTGCGCCGACAATTCGCCCCCATGGCGTGCATCATGCACTTTTTGCTCGAATTCGTAGAAGGCAACTTGTCGGACCGCCGTGTTGATCATGTCCTCAATCTTCGACGCCAGCATGGCGCGGCGCGACTTCTTGTCCGTTGTCGCATCCAGCATCAACTGGAAGGTCAGCATTTCACCGAACACAGACGCGGTCTCCGCCAGAGTCAGCGGTGTATCGGACATCAACTGCCCCTGCGGTCCGGCCAACACCTGGTGCACGCCATGGCCCAACTCGTGTGCCAGGGTCATGACGTCCCGCGTCTTACCCTGGTAGTTGAGAAGTAGATAGGGGTGCGCCGAGGGTACTGTCGGATGGGCGAAAGCGCCCGACGCCTTGCCCGCGCGGGCCGGCGCGTCGATCCAGGCATTGTCGAAGAATTTCTTGCCAATTCCAGCAAGGTCATCAGAGAAAGCACCATAGGCGTTGAGTACCGTATCGCGCGCTTCATTCCATGGAACGACTCGATTATCTTCATCCGGCGGTGGGGCGTTGCGATCCCAGTAATCAAGCTGTTTGACCCCAAACCATCGCGCTTTCAAACCATAATATCGGTGCGATAGACGCGGATAAGATTTTTTCACCGCTGAAACCAACGCGTCCACGACGTCATCTTCGACATAGTTGGACAAGTTCCGCGACGAAACCGGGCGGTCGAATTTCCGCCAACGATCTTCGATTTCCTTGTCTTTTGCGAGTGTGTTCGTGATCAACGAAAATAGCTGAATATTGTCGCCGAGAACCGCACCGACGCTTTTCGCTGCATCCTTTCTGGCTTTCCCATCATGGTCGGACAAGAGATTGAGGATTTCAGTAGCGGTTAAATGGCGCCCGCGGTAAGGGAACCGGAGTCCAGCCATCGTCTCATCAAAAAGACGTGTCCACGCCGCCCGCCCGGAGACATATTTTTCGTAGAGCAGCTTTTCGATGTCGTCTGACAGTTGATGCGGCCGCATGGCACGAACGTCCCGCAACCACGGCGAATATCGCGCCAACTCTTGCGAGGCAGCGATCAGAGAATCGAGTGCTTCATCTTCGATGCGATTTAGTTCGAGCGTGAAGAACAGCAGTCGCGTACCAATGTCATTCGCGCGTTCCTGCATGGTCTGATAGAATCGACCAACTTCCGGATCGCTGACATTGCCCGCATGAACCAACCCTGCATAGCTCATCACTCGTCCGAGGATTTCTTGAATACGCTCATATTCCGCAATCGCTACGGCAAGCGCACTGGCATCAAGTTCTGCCAAGGCACCCTGATACCTCTCGGCAAAGACATCCGAAGCGTCAGAGGCACCCGTCAGATCCGCCTCCAACTCTGGAGCTTCGCGGCCCGGATACAAATCACCAAGATTCCATTCTGGCAGTGTGCCGAGCGCTTTCGTATCATTCATCGCTTTTTCTCCAATGGCCAGATCGATATATGTGCGGGCACAGCCGCCGGCAAGCGGGAAAACGGGGAAGGTGAACCTGAAAAATGATCGATTACGACTCAATTCGCAATCTGCCAACATTGTTTTTCGATCGCGCACGCAACCGTGGCGCACGACCCTTTCTCGCTTCGAAGCCCGGGCCCGACTGGAAAACTCTGAGCTGGAACGAGGTAGCGCAGCAGGTTTCTGCGCTGTCCCGCGGCCTTCGCAATCTCGGGGTTGAACCTGGGGATCGCGTTGCGATCGTGTCGGAAAACCGGCCCGAGTGGATGATCGCCGACATGGCGATCATGGCCGCCGGGGCCATCTGCGTTCCCGCCTACACAACAAACACGGTAGACGATCATTTCCATATTTTATCGGACAGTGGCGCCAAACTGGTCATTGTTTCAACCGCTAAGCTGGCCGAGAACCTTATTCCCGCGGTTCAAAGGGCACCCGATACGCATACCTTGGTCAGTATAGAAGCCCCGCCAAAGGACGCCCAAGGTGCCCGCATGGTTTCCTGGGCAGATGTCCTAGATGCTGGAAGCGCTTTGCGTGACGATGTCGTCGAACGCATCAATGCAATTTCCCGCACGGATACGAGTTGTATCATTTATACGTCTGGTACAGGTGGGCGACCCAAAGGCGTAATCCTCAGCCACGGCGCAATTTTATGTAACTGCAAAGGCGCCTACGACCTCCTGCGAAAACTGCCTGATTTTGCGGAGAACGGGGAACGGTTCCTATCTTTCCTGCCGCTGTCCCATTCCTACGAACACACCGCCGGATTGCATTTCGCGATGTCGATCGGTGCGGAAATATACTACGCACAAGGAATAGACCGACTGGTCGCCAATATGGCGGAAGTCTCGCCAACGATTATGACCGCAGTCCCGCGTCTCTACGAAGCGGTCCATGGCAGAATACTGAATGGTGTCGAGCAAGCTGGCGGACTGAAGCAAAAAATGTTCATGAAGGCAGTTGATCTAGGCCGGTTGCGGAACAACGATCCAACGGCGCTCAATGCTGGACAGCGCCTGTTCGATTCGATTCTCGACAAGCTTGTGCGTGCGAAGGTCGCGGAGCGGTTCGGTGGACGCCTGAAAGCATTCGTGTCAGGTGGCGCGCCCCTAAATCCGGAAATCGGCACATTTTTTCTCGCCCTTGGTGTCAGAATTCTTCAGGGATACGGACAAACGGAATCGGCACCGGTAATCAGTTGCAACCCGGTCAACGGCATTCGAATACATA
>JAJFJB010000517.1 GCA_021774435.1 Alphaproteobacteria bacterium | reverse complement strand
CCTTGGGGAGGGTCGGTTTGTACCTTTCTGCTTTGCCCAATGCGAAAGTTGTCGTTATCGTTCGTCACCCCTGCGGTCATATAGCATCCGTGATCGCGGGCCGGAAAACCAACAACCTAGCTCAGAACCTTGCGCTGAACGGTCTTGGGGAGACGGTGCCGGCCCGTGAATTCGGTATGGATCAGGCCACTTTAGACGCGTTACCGCTAATGGAACAGCTCGCGTGGCGGTGGTTAATTTTGAATGAACTCGCGATGCGTCAGTCTGAGGGAAATAAAAACGCGATGGTACTTCGCTATGAGGATCTGTGTGCTGATCCGGAAAAAGTATCCCGGCAAATATTTGAATTTTCCGATCTACCGTGGTCCGAGCAAACTGAGGCATTTGTTTCTGAAAGTACCGCATCTCGCAATGAGTCGGGGACAGGCTATTTTTCAGTCAAACGTGATCCGCTTGTTTCCGCGATGAAGTGGAAGACGCAAATGGACAGCGGCGATATTGATATCGTTTCGCAGATTGTTGCCAAATCTTTGCCTGGAAAATTATTCGGGCAAGATTACAGCTGATGTCAATTTTCGTTCTAATTAGACTAAAGGAACTTTGCCAAGTGGCTACGCTTTGAGGTGCGCATGCATGATACGCTGAAGCCTATTTTGGTTCCAATTCACCGCGAAGGGCGACCGTTTATCGGATTGTTCGCACTCGCTGCACTCCTGTTATGGTGGATTTGGACGCCATTGTTGATCGTCGGCGTTCTTCTCACAGGGTGGTGTGTCTATTTTTTCCGTGACCCGGCACGTGTTACGCCAACGCGGAACGGTCTTATCGTCAGCCCGGCTGATGGCGTCGTGCAGATGATACAAGATTTACCACCGCCGCCGGAGTTGGAACTGGGCGGTGAACCACGGACGCGCATTAGCATTTTTATGAATGTTTTCAATGTTCATGTTAATCGCGTTCCTGCGGATGGCACGATAAGACATTTGTCATACCGGCCTGGCAAATTTTTCAACGCTTCCTTGGACAAAGCGAGCGTGGATAACGAACGGCAGGCTGTTCTAATGGCAACCCCCGATGGTCGCGAGATCGCCTTTGTTCAAATTGCCGGGCTGGTTGCGCGCAGAATCTTGTGCACATTGGCCGTAGATCAACAGGTGCGCGCGGGAGAGCGCTTTGGCATGATTCGCTTTGGCAGCCGTGTAGACGTATATCTGCCGCAAGGCACGACGCCTCAGATCTGTGTCGGGCAGCTAAGTGTTGCAGGTGAAACCGTTCTTGCCGATATGTCGTCAGAGTTGTCGGCAGCTACAGGGGAGACGCGCTGATGTTACGTTCACGCCGGCGCCGGCGGTTGCGCGGGGCACGTCGAATACCACGCCTTAAAGGGCTGACAGTCGGCAAGCTCATTCCAAACATAATTACCGTCTCCGCCGCCTGTGCCGGACTGACGGCTGTGCGGTTTGCGGTGGAGGGACGATGGGACTACGCGGTAACCGCTATCATCGTTGCAGCGATACTCGATGCGCTTGATGGCCGCATGGCGCGCATCTTGAACGCTTCCAGTGAATTTGGCGCACAGCTTGATTCACTATCGGATATTGTCAGCTTTGGTGTCGCGCCGGCACTGGTATTGTATTTCTGGTCGTTGCAGGCTCTGGGCGGAGTTGGGTGGGCGGTTGCGCTGTTTTTCATCGTGTGCTGCGGTTTGCGGTTGGCTCGGTTCAACAGCATGCTGGGTAAACTGCCACCCTATGCATACAATTATTTTACTGGTGTTCCGGCGCCTGCAGGCGCCTTGATGTCGCTCCTGCCCATCGTAATTTCCTTGGCATTTGGTGTTGAAATTGTCACCCACCCAGCCGTCGCCGGAGCGTGGGCGGTGTTAATGGCGTGCTTGATGGTGAGTCAAATGCCGACATTCTCTTTCAAAAATTTCAAGGTGCCACAACCCTATGTGCTGCCCTTGTTTGTCGTTGTCGGACTTATGATCGCGGGATTGGCGGGGCGCCCCTGGATGGTGTTAACGCTCGTCGCGGTGCTTTATTTGATGACTTTTCCGTTCTCAATTCGATCGTTTCATCGTTTGCGAGAGGAGGCCGAGAGGCTGCACGATGATAGTGATGAAAACGATTCGCCGCCAAGTGAGGACGATGACGCGGGAACAGGACAAGCGCCACCCAACCTACGATCCGTATAAGCTCTGACCTTGATGTCGCGCGGTTGCCGCGCAATTAGTCGGGATATTAGAATTTCTTTGTCGGCCGCATTGATATAGATCAATGCGGCCGACTGACGTCCCTCACTAAGCTTCGCTCCGTATCTGAAGGGAGTGAACCATGACGGAAGCGGAAGTTATGTATCTGGCCCTGTGCAGCATCGGCGCGTTGGCCTTCGTGTTATCTTTAGCCTATGCAACGACCGTAGCAAGCGGTGGTCCCCGCAACACAGTTTCCGGCAAGCACCCTGCCGAATAATACTTAGTCCTTCGTCGCCGGCCCATATTCGGTTGGTGTTGCCCCTGCGAGGGCCAACGACGCCGCAAAGTCTTCTGCGGAAATAAGCGGGATTGCCTTGCAATATTTTGCAAGGCCAAATGCGTCGGTCAGGTGAAGATTGGCCGCGAGTGCGTTTTTGTCCGGCATTTCATAAATAAAAACCATATCGTATTCGCCATAGCTGCCGTATTGCGCGATTGGTTTGCCGCCAAAATCGGCGATCGCCTTTTTATGGACGGTTGCGCGGTTTTGCAGCTCCGCCTTGGCCATCATTCCAGCCTTCTGCTCATTATTATATTTTACCAGGAAAAGGACAATTTCAGTCATTCAGCGCTCCTTTCGAGACTCTAAGGGTAAATGGAGGATGAGGTTCAGCGGCCCGAATTGGGGTATCAACCTAGTTGGCGTACCACCCACGCAGAAAGCTCAAAATGATTTATTGCTTCCATAGTCGCGTTTAACTGATCATTAATGTCAGGATGCGACTTTAGCGGTACTTTACTGTGCAGTTCATGGTTCCGGTTCATGTGTACAAGGTTAGACGCTAAGTTTTGTTGCGGTCCGAGGATATATCATAGTTCAGTGATGCAAATTTTGATTTGTTTGGGATTTTCGAGCGGGAGGAGGCCGCTGTGAACGATAAACGTTTACTCATCGTTGATGATTTGCCAGCGTTGGGCGATGTCGTAAGTCGTGTCGCAGGAAATTTAGGCTACGACGTGCGGGTAACCACGCATGCGGACGATTTCAAACGTGACTTTGAAAGCTTCAATCCAACCACAATCGTTTTGGATATAGTTATGCCGGATGTCGACGGTATTGAACTGATCGATTGGCTGATAGAACGTAATTGCGAAGCGCAAGTTCTTGTTGCGTCAGCATTTAATCCTGACTATGCCAGAATGGCGGAAACGCTTGGATCTGCGAAAGGGCTTGAGATCTCATTTATCGAGAAACCGTTTCGCGTGGCTGAATTGCGGGAATCGCTGTCCTGATTTAGCTATTCTGCGGCGACACCCTTTTCCTGCTTGGCCAAGACTTCACCCGTGTGTTCGCCATGACGCGGGGCAGGTCGGCGCACTGATCCCGGAGTGTCTGATAATTTGATGGGGATTCCCAGAACTTTGGTTGCACCAGCTGTAGGGTGTTCAATGTCGACAACCATTTCGCGCGCAACGGTTTGCGGATCGGAAAACATTTCTTTGTGATTCTTGACGGGGCCAGCGGGAATGCCTTCCGCGTCAAGAAGTTCGAACCATTCATTGGTCGTCTTCTTCACCAGTTCCTTTTCAAGAATTTCCACAAGTTCCTTGTTGTTTTTGACGCGTTCCGCCTTTCCAGCAAAGCGGGGGTCATCGATCAATTCCTCGCAACCGATTACTTTACAGGTGAGGCTCCAGAAACGCTGCGCGGAGGCGCCGACGGCAATGTGTCCGTCAGACGTTGCAAAAATCTGATACGGCGCGCTGCCGCGATGACGTTGGCCTAATTTCTCGGGGTTTTCGCCCGTTGCAAAATAAGACGCGCTTTCGTAGAAGCCTAGCGCAATACCGGTTTCATAGAGCGAAACATCCACCTGTTGGCCGCGTCCGGATTTTTCGCGCGCGGCGAGCGCCGTTAAAATGCCAATCGCTCCGTTCATACCCGCGCAAATATCGGTGACGGGAATGGGAAGACGGTGCGGGGGACCGTCTTCATCGCCACAGATTGCGGCCAAGCCGGTCATGGCCTGACTAATTAAATCGAAGCCGCCGCGCGACGCGTATGGGCCCGTCTGACCGAAACCGGAGATCGAACAGTAGATCAGCCGCGGGTTGATTGCGCTCATGGCGTCATACCCTACACCGATCCGATCGGCCGTTCCGGGTTTGAAGTTCTCGACAAGAATATCGGCACTGGCGACAAGGTCCTTGAAGTCGGCCAAACCTTGCTCCGATTTCAGGTCCATAATGACGCTGCGCTTGTTGCGGTTCGCTGTCATGAAAGGGGCGCTTTCGCCACCGAGGAATGGTGGTGTCAACCGCATGTCATCACCCACTTCAGGCCGCTCGATTTTGATTACGTCGGCCCCTTGGTCGGCGAGTATCATTGCGCAGTAGGGGCCGGACAAATTGGAAGTCAGGTCGAGGACTTTGAGATGTGATAGCGCCATTTTTCACGATCAATTGCGCGTCATGCGGGCGACGCGTTCTTGAACCCTTCTGCTGCTTGCGGTAGGTAACGGAGAAATTAGGAAAGCATAAAACTACTATGACAGCAAATATCGTCCGGGCCATACCGGCATCCCCCGTAGCCGTGCCGAAAGCAACACAATTCCGCAGACTGCTCGACCCGAAAGAGCTCTCCTTCATCATGGAGGCGCACAACGGTCTATCCGCACGTATTGTTGAAGAGGCCGGGTTTAAAGGCATTTGGGCCTCTGGACTGTCGATCTCCGCGGCCCTCGGCGTGCGCGATAATAACGAGGCTTCTTGGACACAGGTTCTGGAAGTGCTCGAATTCATGTCGGATGCGACATCGGTGCCAATCCTGGTCGATGGCGATACGGGCTATGGCAACTTCAACAATATGCGCCGTTTGGTCACCAAGCTGTCGCAGCGCGATATTGCGGGCGTGTGTATCGAGGACAAACTGTTCCCAAAAACGAATAGTTTTATCGGGCATGCGCAGCCGCTCGCCGATATCGACGAGTTTTGCGGCAAGATCAAAGCCGGCAAAGATAGTCAGCTCGACGACGATTTCTCGATCATCGCACGGATCGAAGCCCTCATTTCCGGTTGGGGGCTGGATGAAGCGTTGCGCCGAGCAGAGGCTTATCATTCGGCGGGTGCGGATGCCGTCCTGATACATTCAAAACAATCGACGCCGGACGAGGTTCTTGCCTTCACCAAGGAGTGGGCGAACCGCTGCCCCGTTGTGATCGTTCCGACCATCTATTACGACACGCCGACACAGGTGTTCCGTGATCATGAAATGGCGCTGGTGATCTGGGCAAACCACAACATGCGTGCCGCCATGCAGGCCATGCAAGACGTTAGCGCTGAAATATTCCAGACCGAAAGTCTGGTCGGAGTCGAGAAACGCATCCCGACCGTACGCGAGGTGTTTCGTATTGCAGGCAATGACGAATTGGCGGAAGCGGAAGCGCGCTACCTGCCGCAAAACGGAACGGACTATCGCGCCATCGTACTGGCTGCGTCACGCGGGGCCGCGCTGGGGTCGCTGACCGACGATAAACCAAAATGTATGATCGACGTTCGGGGACAGCCAATTTTGCGGCGGCAAGTCGGTATGTTGAATGCGGCGGGTGTGCGTGATGTGACAGTCGTGCGTGGTTACAAGAAAGACGCGATCGATCTGCCCTCGATCGAAACGATCGATAATGATGACTACGCGAACACGGGGGAATTGCACTCGCTCGATTGCGCGCGGGATGCGTTGAACGGCGCCTGTTTGATCTCCTACGGCGATATCCTGTTCCGTGAACACATGCTGGACACGCTGCTGCGGGCCGAAGGCGACATCGTTATCGTCGCCGACGCGCTGTGGCGCGAGCGGGAGCAATCTGCCGAAGGCCTTGTCCGTGATCTTGTTGTTGGCGACCGCGCGTTTTCGACTGACTACCTCGATGATGCGCCGGTGCGTCTATTGAATGCCGGCGGGGAAATTGGAGAAGAGACGGCAACTGGCGAATGGGTCGGGCTCCTTAAACTGAGCGAAGTCGGTGCGAAAACCGTGCAGGCCGAACTGGAAGCCATGAAGGCGGACGGAAGCCTGGGGCGTGGCGATGTGCCGTCGTTGCTCAGCCGTCTGGCGTCCAAGGGACAGGATGTCCATGTGCAATATATTACTGGCCAATGGTTGGATATCGACGATGCCTTGGATCTCGCCCGGGCGAGGAACTTGCTGTGATCAAAGCCGACGACTTTCTCGATTCTGCCGCGTCGTCGGGGTTTGATTTCTATACTGGTGTCCCGTGCTCGTTCCTGACCCCGGTTATCAATAGAGTTATTACACGCAATGACTTGGCCTACGTGCCAGCGGCAAGCGAAGGCGAGGCGACCGCGGTCGCAGCCGGCGCCTGGCTTGCCGGGCGTAAGACCGTAGTGATTTGTCAGAATTCCGGCCTCGGCAATGCAATCAACCCGCTAACCTCGCTGAACCATCCATTCAAGATCCCAACTCTGATGATTGTCACCTGGCGCGGCGAACCTGGCCTGAATGACGAACCGCAGCATGTGCTGATGGGCCAGATTACCGATGTGTTGCTGAACGATATCGGCATCCCGAACGAACCGTTTCCGAGCGAGGTCGACGAGATCGCTCCCGCCCTTCAACGCGCATGCGACCAAATGGATGAGAGCGATTTGCCTTATGCCTTCATCATGGCGAAAGGCTCGGTCGCGTCCGAAGGGCTGGAGGAGACACCGTCCTTGGCGACGCCCAGTGACGAGCACCGCGATTTCACGACCGGCGGCGACCGTCCGACACGCTATGCCACACTTGAAACGCTGCTTGCGGTGACACCGGACGCAGCAGGTATTGTGGCGACGACCGGGAAGAGCGGCCGCGAGCTGTTCACCATCGCCGACCGGGAACAACATATCTACCAGGTCGGCTCTATGGGCGGCGCCAGCGCGATGGGGCTGGGCGTAGCCTTGAACACGGACCGACCGATTGTGGTCGTCGATGGCGACGGTGCGGCGCTGATGAAGATGGGCAACATGGCGACGATCGGCGCGCAGGCACCGAAGAACCTGGTCCATGTGCTGATTGACAATGGCGTGCACGATTCCACCGGCGGCCAGGCGACGGTTTCCGGCGGCGTGGATTTTGCGCGCATCGCACTTGCCTGTGGTTACGCCGGTGCGGCCGCGGCGGATGATCTTAACGGCTTTTCGCGCGCGCTTGATGCCGCCTTTTCCAGCGTTGGGCCGCACATGGTGCATGTCCGTATCCAGCCAGGCAGCCTGGAAAAGCTCGGCCGCCCGACGGTATCGCCGGATAGTGTTGCGCGCCGCTTCAAGGCTTTTCTGGCCAGTTAGACGATCTGTCGTCCTTTTAGCGCTGCAATGCGTGCGGCGTCGTAGCCGAGCTCTTCTAGGAGGGCGTCCGTGTCTTCACCCAGTTCCGGCCCCGGCCTAGCGGGTGTGGGGTCACCGGCATCGAACGGGCTGTCCAGGACACGAAACTCCGATCCGTTCTGATGGGTTAGCGTCTGAATTTTGCCATTCTCGGTGACGAAGGGATTGTCCATCGCTTGCGCGACGTCGAGGATCGGGGCGGCGGGTACGGTCCCGGCAAATTCCTCAAGCCATTCGGTCGTCGTCTTGGCCGAAAGCGCCTCGTCGAGCAGATTCTGGATCTCTGCCCGGTGTTCCAGCCGTTCCTTAAAGGTCTTGTAGCGTGGGTCGGTGCCCCATTCCGGTCGGTCAATCGAGTCACAGAGTGCTGGCCAGAACTTCTCCTTGTTGCACATGATGAAGATCCAGCCATCCTTGGTTTTGTACTGCGCGCAGGGCGTCAGCGACGGGTGGCCGGAGCGGGGCTCGCGGCCTTGATTGTGGCCCGTGTTGAGATACCAGGTTGCGGGGTAGGAGACGTTTGAGAGGGCGAGGTCGAACAGGTTGACGTCGATATCGCGTCCCTGGCCAGTTGCCCGTGCGTTGAGGATAGCTGCCACCGCGGCATAGGCCATGCAAAGTCCCGTCATCAGGTCGACGATCGACAGGCCCATGCGCGTCGGGTTGCCGTCTGGCTCGCCGGTGACGCCGAAATAGCCGGCTTCAGCCTGCATCAGATAGTCATAGCCCGGCCATTTCTGTCGCGATCCCTCGCGGCCATAGGCGCTCAGGAATGCGCAGACGATGCGCGGATTAATCTCACCCAACGTCTCATATGTGAGGCCGAGTTTGGCGGGTACATCGCCACGTAGATTGCAAGTAACCGCATCCGCTGTTTTGACCAACTCGTGCAAGATCGCCTGGCCTTCCGGGCGGCCGAGATCGAGCGTAAGGCTACGCTTGTTGCGGTTGATGCTTTGGAAAAACAGGCTGGAAGACGTGCTGGAGCCATCGTCTATAAAGTATGGACCGACGGAACGGCCCATATCGCCGCCATCGTTCGGGTTCTCGATCTTGATGACCTCGGCGCCAAGGTCGGCCAGATATTGGGTGCCCCAAGGGCCTGCGCCGTATTGTTCGACGGATAGGACCCGCACACCTTCAAGCGGCAACATGATCTAGATCGGGTTCCGGGCGAAAAGCTGACGCGCAATGATAATGCGCTGGAGCTCGTTTGTGCCTTCGCCAATGGTGAGCAATGGGGCGTCGCGATAGAAGCGCTCCACCGGGAATTCCTTGGAA
The DNA here is from genome assembly GCA_021774435.1 of Alphaproteobacteria bacterium. GTDB lineage: Bacteria > Pseudomonadota > Alphaproteobacteria > UBA8366. The sequence goes on along the minus strand of JAJFJB010000517.1, from coordinate 12,187 downwards.
TAGCCGTAGCCGCCATGAACCCGCATTGAATCCATCGAGTTCTTCAACGCCGCTTCGGTCGAGAACAGCTTCGCCATACCCGCTTCCATGTCACAGCGCTCGCCCTTGTCGTAGGAGTCGGCGGCACGGTAGGTCAGCAGACGCGCGGCTTCCGTGCGCGTGACCATGTCCGCGACGTTAAGCTGGATGGCCTGATGCTCCGCAATGGGTTTGCCGAACGTCGAACGCTGCTGCGCATATTTCACGGCCTCGTCCAAGGAGGCCTGGGCAACGCCGACGCCGCGGGCTGCAACATTGATCCGGCCTAGTTCCAGGCCGCCCATGATCTGCTTGAAGCCTTGGCCTTCAATACCGCCGATGATGTTCTCCTTCGGGACATAGCAGTCTTCGAATAGGAGCTCGGCGGAATCGATGCCCTTGTAGCCGAGCTTCTCTAGCTTGCGCGAGTGCTTGAAGCCGTCACCTTTCTCGACAAGGAAAAGCGTGATGCCTCGATGCCGTGGGTCGGCGTCAGGGTCGGTTTTGGTCAGTACGGCGAAGCAATGACCGTAAATGCCGTTCGAGATCCAGGTCTTGGTGCCGTTGATGCGGTAGCCGTCCCCGTCCTTGGTTGCCCGTGTCCTGATCGCCTGCAGGTCGGTCCCGCAGTTTGGCTCGGTCAGCGCGATGCCGCCGCGCATTTCGCCGGAGGCGAACTTTGGCAGCCACTTTTTCTTCTGTTCTTCTGTGCCGTAACGCTGCACGCAGGAAGACATGATCAGATGCGAGTTGAAAATTCCCGACAGCGACATCCAGACGCGAGACACCCTCTCCACGATCTTCGCATAGGTGCTGCAGGACAGGCCGAGGCCGCCATACTGCTCCTCGATGATCGACCCGAAAAGACCGAGCTCGCTCATCTTGGCAACGATCTCAGCCGGCCAGGTGTCGTTATGCTCGAGTTCCATGGCATGCGGCACGACATCGCGTTCGAGGAACTGCTCGATACTGTCCAGGATCAGCCGCTCGTCTTCTTTAGAGGTCTGCATGTTTTCGTCTTTCTTTACGCGTCGTCGACGCCGTGGCCTCGTTTGGGAATCAGCATGGTGCGTTCGTAGGTCATGAATACCGTCCCGTCCGCTTTTGTACCCTTCGTCCGAATCTTGACAACGCCCTGAGTTGGGCGGGACGCCGACTCCCGTTTATCCAGAACCTCGCTTTCAGCATAGATCGTATCGCCATGAAAGACCGGTGCCGTCAGCTTGATATCGGTCCAACCGAGATTGGCGATCGCCTTCTGGCTCGTATCGCTGACACTCATACCGGCGACGATGGACAGGGTTAGCGCACTATTGACAAGCGGTTTTCCAAACTCGCTCTTCGAGGCATATTCGGCGTCGAAATGTAGCGGATGGGTGTTCATGGTCAGCAATGTAAACCAGGAGTTATCAGCCTCGGAAATCGTCCGTCCGGGCCGGTGCTCGTAGACGTCACCGATATTGAAGTCTTCGAAGTAACGGCCGATTTCCTCGCGGTAGCGGTTCGGCGCAATTTCCTTGCCTTGATAAACCATATCCACTCATTCGTTTTGCAGGTTCGACGGACCATTGCCCACTCAGTCGCAGGCAATAGCAGTTTGTCCAGACTAACTATAAGTGCACAGGGTTTCGGTCAACGGCTATCACCCCGGAAGCGTGGAACCCATCCACTGTTCGATAAGGGCACTCATGACGAGACTACGCCGATGCGCGACGGTCTTTGCGGTCGAGATATCGATAGTACTCGCCAACGATGGGCAAAAACCAGGGAGAGCCCCGGTACAAGGGAACGGGAACGCCTGGAAATTCGACATCGACATAGGCACTGTCTGAGTGGCCGTTCTGCAATATCCGGCGGGCGACCTGATTGCCGAGATAGGTCATCATGGCAACGCCACTGCCATTGCAGCCGGTGCAATAATGTAGCCCGTCTTCCTGCCCCATATGCGGTAATGCGTCTGTCGTCATGGCGACGAATCCGGACCAGGAATGCGTTATGCGCACGTCTTTCAATTGCGGCCATCGATCCGTCATCATGCCGTGCAGCAAGGTTGCACTGACATCGGGCGGCACGTCCTGAAAGCGCGCCCGGCCGCCATACATGACCCGGCGGTCGCCCGGCAACAGTCTGTAATAGCTGGTGACGCGCGGCGTTTCCGAAATTGTCCGGCCATTGGGGATGAGTTCCAGTGCGAGATCTTCCGGCAACTCTTCCGTCACAATGATCTGACTTGAAATAGGGACCAAGCGATTGCGGAGCTTGGGTGTCAACGCGCCAGTATAACCATTGGTCGCGATAATCACCTGTTCCGCTTGGCAATTTCCCTTGTCGGTTTTCAGCGTGAAATTGCCAACCTTGCCGTCTATCGCAGTTACCTTTGTATGCGCGCATAGCGTAATATTTTCGCGATGGCAGGCGTCGAGTAAGCCTTTGTGAAACAGGGAAGGGTGAATTTTTCCCGCGCGGTTTATCGCCAGGCCACCGTGATAAAAGTCGCTTCCGATTTCCGTTTTTTGTGCTTCGCGTGGGATAGCCGTTGCATCCATCTGGAGATGATGGTTGAGGAATTCGGCCTTTTCAACCAAGCCTGCATAGTGCGCTTTGGAGTAGGCGCCGACGAATCGGCCGCGCCGCTCGTAATGACAATCAATGTTCTCGCGCTCGACCAATTCGCCGACAAACTCATAGGCCGCAAGGCTTTCGCGTAGAAGGTTGGTCACCAACGTCTTGTGGTCCTCGCCGCGCGCATTCTGTCCCGGCGTTCCGGAAATGCCTTTGCCCAAATTGATGCCGGCGCTGACACCGCCACCGTTTCGTGTGCTCGCGCCCTCGCCGAATGCCAACGCGTCGACGACGGTGACGGATTTCCCGCCGCGGGCGAGTTCAAGCGCGGCGGATAAACCTGAATAGCCGCTACCGACGATGAAAATTTCCGTTTTATCCGGCAGATCAGTCGAATGCGCCGTGCCAGGACGCGCTGCTTCCCACCAAAACGGTTCGGGCTTGTAGTCGGGATGAAACAGCGATCTATCAATTTTCATGGCTGTACTTCTTTCTGGTTCTCTATCGCGATGGGGGGCCAATCCCACGGTAACAATAATTCAATGGCAGCCGCCAGGTCGATCAACCGCTGTTCTGCGTGCCACGGTGCGACGTCCTGCAGTCCGATTGGTAGGCCGTCAGGCGTAAAACCGGCGGGGATCGAGAGGGCTGGATGACCGGTCAGATTGAATGGTGCTGGATAGTTGTACCAATTGGCGCGCAACGATCCGGCGACCTGACCGTTTATGGTTATCGGATCTAGCGCCGTATGACCGATACGCGGCGGCGGTGCGCTGACACAGGGAGTCAGTAGAAGGTCGGCATTCGAAAATACGGCTTCCGCTTGATGGTAAAGTGCCGTCGCGTATCACCGGCGCCAACTCCATTGCGGAGAGCCGGCAGATATCTTGTTCCGTCATGATTAGCCTGTCAGATATTTTTAACGCGCTATTGCACTGCGTTTAAATCATTCGGTCAAAGATAAATTTTTTCGAATTTCATAACTTCAAGTTATATAAAGATCCGGAAAGGAGGCCGGATATGATTACGATGCGCCAATTGGAAGCGCTGCGCGCCGTTATTGAGAACCATACCGTCACGGAAGCGGCAAAGATCATGCGTCTGTCGCAGCCGGCCATCAGTAAGCTGATTTCCAATCTGGAATTTGAAACGAAGTTGACGTTGTTTCTCCGTGATCGTCGGCGCTTGGATCCGACACCGGAGGCCCTGATCTTGTATGAACAGTCGTTGCGCATATTCGATGGCCTCAGTGAAATAACCCGCGTCTCGTCCGATTTACGAAATCTCCGAGGGGGCCGCCTCAATATCTTCAGCCTGCCGGCCTTGGGGAAAAGCATTCTTCCGAAAATGCTGGCCGCGTTCACGCAAGAACATGACCAGGCACGTGTCGGGCTCCACGTTCATTCGTCCCGCACGGTATTGCAGGCTGTCGTTTCGCGGCGCGTCGATATGGGTTTGTCGATGATCGGGACCGATCACCCTGGCGTTGATTGCCGCGGTTTGTGCCGGGTCAATGCCGTTTGCGCCTTGCCGCTGGGACATAGGCTTGCGTCACGCGAGGCAATTGATGCCGAGGATTTGGACGGTGAATCCTTCATATCCTTTGGACAGGACGCGCGCGCCCGGGAGCTCATCGATTTGGCTTTTGAAGAACGGGGTGTCGTGCGTCAATTGCGGGTCGAAACACATATTTCAGAGTCCGCGTGCGCTATTGTTGCTAATGGATCCGGTGTCGCGCTTGTCGATCCCTTTACCGCGGGTGAATTTGCGCGCCACGGCGAAATATTCGTGCGGCCATTTACAACCGAAATTCCCTATGAGTTTTGTTTGCTTACCCCGCGCGAACAGCCGCTATCGCTGCTCGCTCAAAGCTTTATTGCGGCTTTGGAGGCCGAATTGCCTCGCTATGCAATGGTGAGCTACTGACTACGGATAATCGGCTCAGCGCCCATATTTGCTCAGCAGCCGATCGACCATTTCTCCGGCAAGCCCGGTATAGTTTGCCGGATCGCAGAGCGCCTTGATTTCGTCATTCGATAAGTTGGCGGTGATTTCCGGCATTTTCACGAGCACCTCGTATAGCGAGGTCCCCGCCGACATCGCCTCACGGCAGGCATCATAGACGACATCGTGGGCGACTTGGCGGCCCATATGCGGCGCCAGCCCCATCATGACGGCTTCGGAAACGATCATGCCGTTAGTGAGATCGAGATTCCGCCGCATTCGGTCGGCATCGACCTCCAAGCCGTCCAGTGTTTGACGGGCCTGGGACAAGGCACCGGCGCTGATAATGAAGGCTTGCGGTAAGGCTAGCCATTCGATCGTCCAGGGGCCGGAGGCGCGCTCATGGTCCTGGAGCATGCCGCCCAGCATCTGGGCAACTTGCTGCTGCATCGCATTGGCCGCTACGATCATCAACTCGGAAGAAACGGGATTGCGTTTTTGCGGCATGGTGCTGCTCGCACCACGGCCATGTTTAAAGGCTTCGAAGACCTCGCTCACCTCGGTCTGCATCATCATCAGGATGTCGGTACCGATCTTTCCCAGAGTCCCCGTGAGAAGGCCAAGGTACGTGACTATCTCGGCGACATTGTCGCGCATGACATGCCAGGTGATCTCGGGTCTACCCAACCCGAGTTCGTCCGCGAGTGCATCCTGGACCTTTAACCCATCCGCGCCGAGCGACGCCAAAGTACCTGCCGCGCCGCTAAATTGCGCCATGGTCGCGCGCGGCCTGATTTCAGCGAGCCGTTGTTTATGACGCTCGATGCCGGACAACCATACCGCGGCTTTGTAACCAAAGGTAACCGGGAGGGCTTGCTGTAGATGGCTGCGGCCGGCGACAGGAGTGTCGCGGTATTGCTTTGCAAGATCCGCAATTAGGTCCGCTACCGCGTTTAGATCTGTCTCGATAATCTCCAATGCATCCCGAATTTGCAGGGATAAGGCTGAGTCCATGATGTCCTGAGTCGTCGCGCCCCAATGGCTGTATTCCCCGAGCCCGTCCTTGCACATCGCCACAATGCCCTCAACAAGCGGTAAGATGGGATATGAGACTCGTTCGACCCCCTTTTTGTAGGCTTCGAAATCGAAATTCTCGAATTTTGCCTTCGCTGTGATTTCTACTGCGGCTTCTTGCGGGATGATACCGAGTCGTGCTTGTACGCGGGCGAGGGCGGCTTCCACATCGAGGTAGCGCTGAACCAGCGTCTCGTCGGAGAACACATGGCGCATTGCAGGGGTGCCGAACAAGTCGCCGAATATTTCTGAGTCGATAGCGGAAGATGCCATTGCCAATGCCCTTAAAGGTCTCATCGATGACAATGGTTACATTGACAATGAGCGTCCCGCAAATTTAGTACACTCTATGTTAAGGACGAGATGACAAAACCTGGCCTAGTGCTGCGGAAAGAATCACAAGAAGTGGCGTAATGAAGAAACTGCTATTCGCGGCGATGATTTTTTTGGCGGCGGTATTCCCCGCCGCTGCACAAACGGTTATCCAATTCGCGCTTCCGACGCCGGAGACCCATCCCCGTAATCAAGCGCTGTCGCTTTGGGCAAGTGCCGTTGCGGCACGATCCAGCGGACGGCTTATTGTCAAGTTGCATCATGGGGTTACGGACTATCCAGGTGGCCGCATCGCAGCTGCCGTAGCGGAAGGCGCTTACGATATGGCGGCACCAGGTTGGTGGCATATTTCGCGTATTGCGCCAGCGTTCGGCTTGTCAGCCTTGCCAATGTTCTACGGACGTAGCTCGGAAACTGTAAATAGATTCTACGATGGTGATATCGGGCAGGCCTTAAACGATCGATTGGAACAAAAATTGCGAGTCCGTGTATTGGGCCGTCGGCTGAATCTTGGATTTGGCCACATCTATACAACCGGAAACCCGGTCAAGGGTTTCTCTGATTTGCAAGGGCTGAATATCCGGGTTCCCGGCGGTGGGGCCGACTTAGCGCGCTATTTGGTCTTTGGTGCGACACCAAGGCGCGTACCGGTTCGCGATTTGGTCGAGGCCCTTCGACAAAAGCTGGTTGATGGATTATTAGCCACTCATAATTTTGTGTCGGGCGCTTCGCTGTGGGATGTGGGCATACGACATGCCTTTCTCGATGGTCAGGTTTTCTATCAATACACGCCGATAATCAATCGCGCGAGGTGGGAAGCCTTGTTGGACGAGGAACGGACCTGGTTGGCTCAAAGTTGGGAGACGGCGGTCGGCGACATGCGGCGGATCGTTGCTGAGTACCAAATGCGTTCTCGCGACTTGGCCGCGAAGAACGGCGTGACCTATGTCCAGCCGTCCGAGGATCAACTCAAATCGATGCGTTCTACCTTGATGGAAGAACAGGCTGCGATCATGGCGGCCTTGGAAATCGACCCTCAACTCGTTGCAAGGGCGCAAGTGATCCTGTCTGCGTCCGAGCGAAAGAACTAGGCTGCTGCTGCGGGTCTTATCGAAAAGCCGCAAAGCGGGCACGAACAACCGGCCAGAGCAATACGAGAAATAATCCCGCGACGACGAGTGCCAGGGCCGCGGCTTCCCGTCTGCCGACTTGATCGCCGAGGACGAGCGCACTGACATAAACACCGCAAATCGGTATCGCCAATGTCGACGTTGCCGCGGCGGCGGCGGGAATCATGCGCAGGAGCGAATTCCAGACCCAATGGCAGATCACCATAGCAATTATTGCGGTGTAGAGCAGGCCGAGAAGAGCAGGTGTGCTGGCCTGAAGCATTGCTGATGGATCTTCGAGTATCGCCATACCGATGACCATTGGGATACTGCCGATCGCAACTTGCCAGCCGGTGAGTGTGATTGTGGGCATTTGCCAGCGGTGTAGCTTCAACGCGACAGTACCCGCGGCCCAGCAAAGAGCTGCGCCGAGTGTCAACAATACACCCGTCACCGAGACGGCGGCCGCGTCGAACGTATGAAAATTTAGAACCGCAACGCCACCGAAACCGATAGCGATACCCGCAAGACGCGGTCCAGAAAGGATCTCCTTCAAGAACAGCCATCCAAACAGGGCCGCCCACAACGGCATCGTATAGGCGATAATAATGGCCTTGGCCGCATCGATGCGGAGAAGCCCGAAGGTCAGGAATAACTGCCAACCCGCGATATTGAGTGTCGCGACAAGGAGGAGCGGGGCAAGGTCGCGTCGGGGAACTGCCAGTCTATGACCCATGATTAGACGCCCGATACCAAGCAAGCCTACAACAGCGATACCATTGCTGACCGCCCGAAAGGTAAACGGCGGAATTTCGGATAATCCTACCTTCATCGCGGGGAAATTTGAGCCCCAGAGCAACACCAAGATGGCGACGAGGACCAATCCCACGGTAGGGATCCGTTCAGATGCGGCTACCCGCTCGGTTGGTTTCACGTTACGTCAGCAACTGCCCTTGCGCCGGGACCCGATACAGTTGTGGTCGTCACGTCGCTGCGGGAACAGCTCCATGGTGAGCCTTGTGATCATGCGTTTATACCGCGTCTCATCGGGTGTGGCCGGGCCGGGCAGCGTGCCATGGCTGATCGATAGGGGCGCAGTGTCGCGGCAAAAGATCATGCGGACCTTGATTTCCTCAGTGGCGCGCAAGGTTGGCGGCTTTCCTTGACCGGCACAGGGTGCAGAATACCAATTTTTCCCTTCATCCGGGTTCAATGCGACGACGACATGGTATCGCGCATTATGCAGACCCTTTGGAGTTTCGGTGAAAACGGTCTTCGGTGTGAAGGGCAGGGGTTGCCACCAATTGGCTGTCTGCATCGCCGCCAACACACCGTCATGGACGGCCCGTGTTTGCGCGCTTTTGAAAGGGTTGCCCGCGATAACGGTCCTAAAGGCCTTGTTTGCGGCGGCGTGTTTGAATTCAGATGGCGAATAGGCGCGATCCTGGACAATGGCATAAACATCGGCCTCGCGCGCGCAGCCGGAGAGCGCTAAAAGAACGAAGAGGGCTATACTGGTGTATTGTCGCATTTGGCCAATATAGCATGAAAAGGGCTCGTAACCGAGAAAAGGAATGGCAATGGATATGGACGTCCTGACGGCCGCGGTACAAGCTGAGCTTCCCGTTGCGGCGGAGCCATTGCAGCTGAAGGACAGCACCTTCGGCCTTATTATCGTTGATATCGTGAATGGTTTCGCCACGGTTGGCGCCGGCAATTTGGCACCACAGGCGGAAAACGCACAAGTCAACCGCATGGTCTCCGAGAGCGACCGGTTGGCACGCGTTTTTGAGGGCAAGGGTTGGGCGGTTTTGGCATTCCTGGATACGCACGAACCCGGCAAACCGGAGCCGCCTTATCCGCCTCATTGTGAGGCCGGGACCGGCGAGGAAGAACTGGTGCCGGCGCTAAAATGGCTGGAAGATTCGGCCGCCGCGACCTTGGTGCGCAAGGACTGCATCAACGGTTTCGTTGGTTCCATCGGTGCTGACGGACGCAATGCCGTCGTCGACTGGGTTAATGCCAATGAAGTAGAGACGGTATTGGTCGTTGGCATTTGCACCGATATTTGCGTCATGGATTTCGTCCTGACCATGCTGTCCGCGCGAAATCATGGCCTGATGCCGAGTTGCCGGGACATTGTCGTTTATGACGGCGGCTGCGCGACCTATGACCTCCCCAAATCCGTTGTGACAGATCTCGGACTGCCGGAAACCGCAAGCCACCCGCAGGACCTGACCCACCACATGGGTCTCTATTTCATGGCGGCGCGCGGGGCGCGTATCGCAAGCGATGTTGCCGCACGCTGACCGGCATCCGAGCCGACCATGCGGATCACGTTAAAGATTTTCACCTATATGGCGGTTGGTTTCGTCATTCTTGGTATTGTTGGATATTTCTGGCTAAAGACATCTTTGCCAACGGTCAGTGGCGACTTAATCGTTCCGGGCCTCGAACAGCCCGTATCTGTCTACCGGGACCGAAATGCGGTGCCGCACATCTTCGCGGGCAGCAAACGCGATGCTTATTTCGCACTTGGGTTCGTGCATGCGCAGGACCGGCTATGGCAAATGGAGTTTCTACGTCGTCTCGGCGCTGGCCGTCTCGCCGAAGTGCTGGGGCCGCAGGTTGTCCGAACGGACAAATTTATACGGACATTGGGGCTACCGCGTGCTGCGGAAGAGATATTTGCCAACAGCAATGCGGACGTTCAGGCCGCGCTCAAAGCCTATGCCGATGGCGTGAACGCGTGGCTCGCGGGCCGCAGTGGCGCCTTGCCGCCGGAGTTTGCGCTCTTGCGTTACGAACCTGAGCCGTGGCGTCCGGCCGACCCTTTGCTCTGGAGTCGTCTGATGGCGACCCGGCTCGGCCGAAACCAAGCGTCGGAAACGATGCGCCTTCGCGTCGCGGAAGCCTTAGCAGAAAATGGGTTGCCCGCGGAACTGATCGAGGAATTATGGCCGCAGGCGGGCGTTGCGGAACCGACATCGATTGCGTCGAGCGCACTCGTACCGAAACCGGATTGGCTGCAGGATAGCGGATCGAACGGTTGGGTGTTGCATGGCGACCGCACAACGACGGGTAAGCCGATCCTTGCCAATGATCCGCACCTTCGCTTCGGCGCACCCATTCTCTGGTATCTCGCCCATATCGAAGCGCCCGGATTGCGGCTAACCGGCGCGACGGTGCCGGGCGTGCCTTTCATGGTGCTGGGCCATAACGGCAAGATTGCCTGGGGCATGGCCAACGGCGGCGGCGATGTAGAGGATATCTTCGTCGAAACCGTTGACCCGAACGATCCCGAGAAATATCTCACCCCCGAAGGGCCGCAGCCATTTCGTAAACGCCGAGAAATCATCAAGGTGAAGGGTGATGATCCGGTCGAAATTACGGTCCGGGAAACGCGCCATGGGCCGGTCGTATCGGACTTACTGAGCACACCGAGGGCGGATGGAAGAGTCGCTGCGCTCGCCACGCCGGCAGTACGGGGGGATGATTCGACGGTTGCTGCACTTAAAGCAATCAATGAATCCAAGCATTGGCGCGACTTTGAAGCGGCGGCGCGGTTATTCCATACGCCGCACACGAACTTGTTCTTTGCCTCCACGGCCGGTGATGTCGGTCTTGTCTCCGCGGGACGGATTCCTGTCCGTAAAGCGGGTACCGGATTCGCGCCCGTACGTGGTGACGATGGCGTGCATGATTGGTCCGGCTTTATTCCCACGGAGGATCTTCCGCGGCGGCATAACCCGTCATCGGGTTGGATCGTGAATGCGAACAACCGGGTTGTCGGTGATGATTATCCTTATCTGATCACCAGAGATTGGGGACCGCCCTATCGGGCCGAACGCATTATCGAGTTTCTGAAGAAACGGGATCAGCATGATATCGACGCGAGTGAAGCGTTGCAGGGCGATACGGTATCGGCGGCTGCCCGCAAGCTCCTTCCATTGATGCTGGCGGCACCTGCAAGCGCGGCACGAGAGAAAGAGGCATTGTCGGCATTACGCGAATGGAACTACGAAATGAGCCGGGACCGCCCGGAGCCGTTGATTTATGCAACTTGGCTTCGACATCTTGGTCGCGAGTTGATTTCGGATGAGATTAGCGGGCCGAAGGCGCGTGCTTACCAACGGCTCCTAAACCGGCCTGGCGCACGGTTCGTGCACACGGTGCTTACGGTAAAGCAGCATTGGTGCAACGACATCAGCACGCCGGAGGCCGAGAGTTGCAGCGACCTGCTTGCCGAGACGCTCGGTCTGGCCCTGGACGAGCTGGAGGCTAGATTTGGCGATGATTGGAGCGAGTGGCGTTGGGGGGAAGTGCACCGCGCCGCCTTTTCGCACCCGGTGCTGACTCACTCGCCACTGGCAGCCCGTTTCGCCAACCTTAATATTGAGTCGGACGGTGGTGATTACACGGTGAGCCGCGGGATGACGGCTGGGCAGGGACGTATTTCGCCAGAAACGCATTTGGACGGCGCCGGATACCGGGCTGTCTACGACCTGGCCGACTTGGACAATAGCCGGTTCATGATTGCGACCGGGCAGTCCGGGAATCTCTTTTCACCAAATTATGATGACTTTCTCGAGCGCTGGCGTGACGGCAAATACATCCGCATCGTCGGCGGCCAAAAATTTCTGCGTGATGGTGGCGGAACCTTGTTAAGCTTAAAACCGAATTAGCCGGGGATCGACGCGGTATCTAACGCGTTGCCATTTCCTGAGCACGAGCTGTCACCGTGTAGCGGGTTCTAATTCGCCGTTCGAGTTTTTCCGGCCAAACGTCACTCTCGACGAGATCGAGAAAATCTTCGAGAACCATCGCGAAGTGCGCTTCATGCCCCGTGCGGAGGGGCGCTGGAATGATCATTTCATATCCGATATCGGATTTTTCGAATTCCAATCCGGGAAATTGCTTTTGCCATTCTGGAAGGGCAGCCGATAGCCGAGCCTGCAGCTCTGCGCCACCGGTAGCGTGAATTTCCGTTTTGTACCCTGTCTCCGGCCCTTGTCGGACGACGATGTTGCATCCGCTTCCGCGCACCGTGGCCGTGTGCAGATCGCCGCCGCCTTCGGGCTCCTGCAGACCCCATTCGGAACGCTGGCGCACTGTGACGCCTTTGAAGCGGTAGTCGATCTGTCCGT
>JAJFJB010000516.1 GCA_021774435.1 Alphaproteobacteria bacterium | reverse complement strand
TTCCGAGATCGGTCGATTGCGCCCCTTGAAGGCGAAGAAGGAGGCGGACGGCGAGCAAATGATCATTGCCGTAGGCGGCTGCGTTGGCCAGGCGGAAGGGGCGGAAATTATTGCGCGGGCGGACTGTGTCGACATGGTGTTCGGCCCGCAAACTTACCATCGGCTTCCCGAATTACTGACCCGCGCAACACACGCGGCCGGTGAAAAGGTCGTCGATACGGCATTTCCCGCCGAAGACAAGTTCGACCATTTACCTGAGGAATCGAACGCTCAGGGCGTTTCAGCTTATTTGTCTGTACAGGAAGGTTGCGATAAATTCTGCACTTTCTGTGTCGTACCTTACACCAGAGGTGCAGAACAATCGCGCCCCGTCGCGGCTGTCACGGCAGAAGCAGCGCGACTTGTCGCCACCGGAAGCCGGGAAATTACGTTACTTGGTCAGAACGTCAACGCCTACCACGGCGTCGGGCCCGATGGTGCGGAATGGGGTCTTGGCCGTTTACTTTTTCATCTCGCCGAAGCTGTGCCCGATATCGCCAGGTTGCGCTACACGACCAGCCATCCACGCGATATGGATGACGACTTAATCGCAGCACATCGCGATATTCCACAGGTCATGCCTTATCTGCATTTACCGGTGCAGTCGGGATCGGACAAAATTTTAACGGCTATGAACCGTAAACACAGCGCCGATGAATATCGGCGCGTTATTGACCGTCTGCGCGCCGGCCGGCCTGAAATTGCATTGTCATCGGATTTTATCGTTGGCTTTCCCGGCGAGACGGACAGGGATTTCGCCGACACAATCCGGCTTGTAACCGACATTGGCTATGCACAAGCCTATTCCTTCAAATACAGCACACGGCCGGGGACGCCGGCAGCGGCAGAAAACCAAGTCCCGGAACCTGTAAAGGACGAACGCCTACAAACCTTGCAACAATTGCTGCGCGCCCAGCAAACATCCTTTAACCAGACGAAAAATGGCGCCGTGTTGCCGGTGCTGTTTGAACGAACCGGCAAATATGAAGGACAGATCGTGGGGCGCTCTCCCTACATGCAGGCGGTCCACGCAACGGCCCCGGAACGGATCATCGGAGCGGAGGTTGATTGCCGGGTCATTGCTGTCCACAACAATAGTCTAAGAGGTGAAATATTGACGACGGCCAGCGAGAGCGTCGCCGCCACTACCGTTGAAAGGGCCCTTGCTTGAATACGGTCAGCCGTCCCGACAACGCGTCGGTTCATATACAGTTCGATGATAATAGCCTGCTGCCGTTGCTTTTTGGGGCCCACGACAAGCACCTTGCGCGAATTGAGCAGCAACTCCATGTATCGCTCGCGAGCAGAGGCAATCATATTACAATCGCAGGCCCCGCAGATGCTGCTGATACCGCACGTACCGCGCTACGTAATCTTTATAAACAATTGAAGAACGGAGAACCTGTGAACGAAAGCGTTGTCGACGCTTCGGTTCGGATGGCCCGCGAAGGAACGGATACTAGTACCGGTGGCGCCCGCATCCAAATTCACCGTAAACGGATTTCACCGCGATCACAGGCGCAAGAGCACTATATTGATGCAATTCAAAACCGCGATATGGTGTTTGCCATTGGCCCGGCGGGAACCGGTAAAACCTACATCGCGGTCTGCGCCGCGGTCGAAATGTTCAACGCCGGGAAGGTTGACCGCATCATTCTGTCCCGTCCTGCTGTCGAAGCCGGCGAGCGGCTCGGCTTTTTACCGGGAGACATGCAAGAAAAAATCGACCCTTATTTACGACCGCTTTTCGACGCTTTGCACGATACCCTTCCCGGTGATCAGGTCGTGCGGCGCATCGCCAGTGGAGAATTCGAAGTCGCACCGCTTGCATTCATGCGCGGGCGCACTCTGGCAAACGCGTTCATAATTCTGGACGAAGCCCAGAATACCACAGCGACACAGATGAAAATGTTTCTGACTCGTTTTGGTGAAAACAGCCGTATGGTGATCACAGGAGATTTGAGCCAGGTCGATTTGCCGACGGGTACAAGGCCGGGCCTGCAGGATGCGGTGGAGAAATTGGACGGGGTGCCAGGAATCGAGTTCATTCGATTTTCCGACGCCGATGTTGTCAGGCCGCCAATCGTCGCACGCATCATAAAAGCCTACGATAAGACAGGGAACAGATCGTGAGCGGCGGTCTTTGCATAGATATCGATTCTCGCTGCACTCGGTGGCGCAACGACTTACCAGCGGCGGAGAAGCTGGCGCAATCCGCCGCGAATGCCGCCTGGCAACGCGCGGCCAATGCAGAGTTCGAGGCTGAAATGTGCATCGTTTTAGGCGATGATCGACTGGTCCGGGAATTGAACGAACGGTATCGTGAGCAAGACAAGGCGACCAACGTGCTTTCGTTTCCCGCCGAGGACGACAGCCCGCCAGACATGCCCCGACTATTGGGTGATATTGTTCTCGCTTACGACACAATCGCCCGGGAAGCCGAGGAACAGGGAAAATCTATTTCGGATCATTTTCAGCATCTTTGTGTCCATGGTGCCCTGCATCTCCTTGGGCACGACCATCGCAATGACGGCGAAGCGGAAGCGATGGAAAGCTTGGAGGTCTCTATCCTGGCAAGCTTGGGTGTCGACAATCCCTATGCTGCAATGAAGACAATGGTATGAGCGAGGATGCACATTCGCTAACGCCGGCGGCCGAAAGTTCGGCGGCAAAAAGCGGCGAGCCTCAACGCAGCACCGGTCTAATGGGGTGGATGCGATCGTTGACGGGGTCAAAAAATGGCGATTCGGCCCTTCGCGACACGTTCGAGGAACTAATCGAGGAACACGAAGAACGCGTCGCGTCTATCGATCCGGGCGAACGGGCCTTGATCGAGAATATTCTAAACCTCGGCGGTTTGACCGCACGCGACGTTATGGTGCCACGCGTGGATATTGGCGCCGTTGAAGTCAACACCTCGTTGGAAGATCTCGTAAGCCAAATCAACACCGAGGCGCATTCCCGGTTGCCGGTTTACAGGGAAACCCTCGATGACGTCATTGGTATGGTCCATATCAAAGATGTGCTGACTGAGATGGGCAAGGATACCGGTTTCAGTTTGCGCCGGATTCTCCGCAAGATCCTGTTCGTAGCACCGACGATGCCGGTTCTAGATCTATTACTTCAAATGCAGATGACCCAGCTTCACATGGCACTAGTTGTCGACGAGTACGGCGGCATCGACGGTTTGATCACGATCGAGGATTTGGTCGAGCAAATTGTCGGTGAAATCAAGGACGAACACGACGCCGATCAAGGACCGCAGTTGATGCGAGGCCCACAAGGGGCGATCATCGCCGATGCGCGTCTACCCGTTGAGCAGTTTGAGGAAGAAGTGGGCGCGATCCTGACCGAAGAGGAGCGCTCCGAAGATATCGATACGCTCGGCGGTTTGCTCTTTGCCATAACGGGTAGGGTTCCGACAAGGGGCGAACTAATTGTGCATGAGCCATCGGGAGTAGAATTCGAAATCCTGGACGCCGACCCTCGTCGGATCAAGCGTTTGCGCGTCCGCAAGCTGCCGATGGCGCTTGCGAGCGAAGCGTAGCCGCCCTCTTTAAGTAAATGAAAAAAATCGAGGCGTGGTTTGGGTCGCTTTCTGGATGGCGATGTTATGGCCTCGCTTTTCTGCTCGGTGCGGCGGTTACGCTGACACTGCCGCCGTTATATTTATTTCCCTTAAACTTCGCGATTTTTCCGGCCTTACTCTGGATTCTAGGGGGCATCAAGCAACGCCGTAGGGCGTTTTTTCTCGGCTGGTGGTTCGGTTTTGGTTTCTTTGTGTTTGGGCTTTATTGGATTGGCAATGCGCTGCTTGTATTTGCGGCGAAATTTGCTTGGCTATTGCCCTTTGCCAGCGCCGGACTGCCGGCTTTTCTCGCGGTGTTTATTGGTATTGTCTGCCTAATTGCTTGGTACGCGAAAAGCCCGCTGCAGCGTATCTTAATCTTTGCGTTAGCGTGGACGGTTGCCGAATGGGTCCGGGGCCACGTGCTAACCGGTTTCCCCTGGAACCTATTGGGCTATGCATGGTCCGGCTCAGATGCAATGGTCCAAGGGGCCGCGATAGTGGGAATCTACGGCCTTAGTCTTGCTGTGGTGACGTCTGCCTGTGTTCCCGCGGCCCTCGCCTATCCGAAACGACGCTGGCGCATCGTGGCTTTTTCTGCGATTTTACCCGCCCTTTTTTGGTCCGGTGGCACCGCGCGGCTAGAGACCGCATCCGAACTCGAATATTTCGAGAATATCGGATTGCGAATCGTGCAGTCAGATATTCCTCAGCGCGAAAAATGGGCAAGGCAGTTTCAAGAACGAAATCTCCGTAAGTTTCTGGATCTCAGCCTCCAGAATCGACCGGATTGGATTACACATACGGTTTGGCCTGAAACCGCAGCAACATTTTTTGTCGCCACCAACACCAACATGCGGCAAATCCTTGCTGCTGCGGTGCCGCCTGGCGGCTTGCTGATAACGGGTGCGCCAAGGCGCTCGGTTTCCACGGGGAAACTTGCCAATGCCATGGTCGCCATCGATACGTTGGCGCGCGTCGTCGGAACATATGATAAATTTCACTTGGTACCATTCGGCGAGTATGTGCCATTCGCCAAATATTTGCCGATCGACAAAATTACGAGTGGTAAGACTGGGTTCACACCGGGTTCTGGTCCTCGAACGCTTAAACTGCCCAACCTTCCCAAAGTAAGCCCGCTCATATGTTATGAAGTCATTTTTCCCGGCGCGATTACCGAGCGCGCGGACCGTCCCGCATGGTTGTTGAATTTAACCAATGACGCCTGGTACGGAGTATCCGCCGGGCCTCATCAACACCTTGCCCAGTCCCGAGTCCGCGCCGTCGAGGAAGGTTTGCCCATGGTAAGGGCTGCATATACCGGAATTTCCGCAATAATTGACCCTTACGGCCGCATTCTCCAGCGGCGCAATTTGAATGATCCAGGCATTATTGACACACGGCTGCCAAGGCCAATCCTAAAGTCTCCATTATATACGATTTGGGGTGATTTTCTTTTATTGGCAATATTAATATTTTTAAGCGTAATAATATTACTTTTACCGCGCAATATTATTCAACCAAAAGAACAATAATTCCGCGTATTCACTATCTTGACCATTTTATTTACTATGCGATACTACGCTATCTGCGTATATTGGAAAATAGGTTATAACTATGGTTGCAAATAAATTGGCGCCTAAAACAGGCTATGGTACCGGTCGGCCAAACCCGATCGACGTTCATGTCGGCAGCCGTGTCAGATTGCGGCGCACTCTATTAGGCATGAGCCAGGAAAAGCTCGGTGATGCGATTGGTTTGACATTTCAACAAGTTCAAAAATATGAGCGCGGCGCAAATCGAATCGGTTCAAGCCGATTATTCGATCTTTCGCGGGTGCTCGACGTTCCGGTTTCCTTCTTTTTTGACGACATGCCGGCGGAAATTGCAGATAAAACACCCGGTTCAGAAGAGGGGCTGTCGGAAACATCGACAGAATCCTACGCTACAGATCCCCTTGCGAAGCGAGAGACGCTTGAGCTAGTCCGTGCTTACTACCAGATTGACGAACCATCGGTGCGCAAGAGGCTTTTCGATTTGGCAAAAGCGCTCGCGAGCGCCAGCGAACAATAGAGCCGATCAATCGGCGACCCATTTGACCTTCTTTCGCCAATTTCCTTGACGCATAATGTGATTCTGCGGATAGTCTCGCCCGCCACACGGTACCTGAGCAATTCGGTGGGTTCTCAGGTTCACTTTCATGCAATCAATTAAGGGGGAATCGTGTCAAAAGGCGATTTTCTTTTCACGAGCGAATCTGTTTCCGAGGGTCACCCAGACAAGGTCTCGGACCGTATATCTGACGAAGTCGTCGATTTATTTCTCGGCGCAGACCCTTTATCCCGAGTCGGCTGCGAAACACTCTGCACGACGAATCGCGTCATTCTCGCGGGCGAAGTACGCGGCCCAGAGGAATTATTCGATGGATCTGGCCGGGTCGATGCGGACAAAATGGAAGCGCTTGCCCGTGCAGCCGTCCGCGAAATCGGTTACGAGCAAGATGGCTTTCACTGGAAAACTCTCGATTTCCAATGTTATTTGCACGGCCAGTCGGTCGATATCGCGCAAGGTGTCGATCCGTCGGGGAACAAAGATGAAGGCGCAGGCGACCAGGGCTTGATGTTCGGCTATGCCTGCCGAGAAACGCCCGTGCTTATGCCTGCCGCGATCCATTATAGCCACGAGATCCTTCGCCTCATGGCAGAGGCGCGGCATGCCGGCACGATTTCCGGCTTGGGTCCGGACTCGAAGAGCCAAGTCACACTCCTCTATGAAAACGGTCAACCCGTTCGCGCAACGTCGGTCGTCGTTTCGACCCAGCACGAAGAACAGCTGGATCAGGACGAAGTACGCGAAATCGTGCGGCCAATCGTCGAACAGGTGCTACCAAAAGGCTGGATGTGCAGCGAGGATGAATTCTACGTCAATCCAACCGGCCGGTTTGTCATTGGCGGTCCCGACAGCGATGCTGGCCTGACTGGCCGGAAGATAATCGTCGACACCTATGGCGGCGCAGCCCCTCACGGCGGCGGTGCGTTTTCCGGCAAAGACCCATCCAAAGTTGACCGCTCTGCAGCATATGCCGCCCGCTACGTGGCGAAAAACGTGGTTGCTGCAGGATTGGCGGAAAGTTGTGAAATTCAGGTCGCCTATGCGATTGGGGTCTCGAAGCCACTATCGTTTTACGTTCACACCAAAGGAACGGGGACGGTGTCTGACGAAAAACTCGCCGGCGCGATACAAGAGGTCATGGACCTTAGCCCACGGAACATCCGCGAGCATTTACAGCTCAGCAGGCCGATCTACGCCGCAACGTCCGCCTACGGTCATTTCGGCCGTGAAGCGGCATCCGATGGTGGGTTTTCCTGGGAACGCACAGACCTTGTCGATGCTCTGAAAGCGGCCCTGACCTAATCTGTCCGGTGTTTGAAAAGGCGGACCAAAACAAACGCATTCTTTACGGCCGGCGGCAAGGTCGCCGGTTAAGGGCGACGCAACGACGCTTGCTGGCGGAAAATCTTCCCAAGAGAGCTGTCGAGTTCGATCGAAAGATCGAAGACCCAACAGCTCTTTTTGACTCACCTAAATCCAAGGTCTGGCTGGAAATCGGCTTCGGTGCCGGTGAGCATTTGGCGGCACAAGCGCGAGCGAATCCTGATGTCGGATTGATCGGTTGCGAACCGTTCATGAACGGCGTTGCTCAACTTTTACGCAAACTTGAACACGACAAGATTATGAACGTGCGCATCGTTGCCGACGATGCGCGCCCCGTCATCGACGCCTTGCCGGAAGCATCGATTGACCGCTGTTTTATCCTGTTTCCAGACCCCTGGCCAAAGCGTCGACACAATCGCCGGCGGATTGTTTCACCGGATACTCTTGGTGGTATCGCTCGAATTCTAGCCGATGGTGCACGACTCAGGCTCGCCACCGACCACCGCGATTATCTTCGTTGGATGTTATTTCACACGATCGGGCATGGTCCGTTCGAATGGTGCGCACGCGGGCCGGATGATTGGCGTAGAAGGCCCGCCGACTGGCCGCAAACCCGTTACGAGGAAAAGGCCGCGATGCAGGGTGTAGACAGCGTTTATTTGGAATTTAGGCGGCGACCACGAGATCACGACGCTTGAAGAGCGCGCTTTTTCCGGTATTACGAATCGATAGTTCCACAAATTGCTTGAGAAACTTCGTTTTTTACCTTACATAACGTCGTATTCCCATAAACCGTTTATTCGGTTTGCGTCGTGGGTGGGCCCAGTTGCCCGCCCTTTTTTAGTTCCGTTTGGGAGCGGAGATTTGGATCCAGCAAAGCGCGTTGAAACAATCATTACGCCTGCCTTGAATGACATGGGTTACGACCTTGTGCGCGTGCATATCTCCGGCGCGCAACGTCGTACGCTGCAAATCATGGCAGAGCAGAGCGAAACCGGCGAGATGACGGTTGAAGACTGCGCGGCAATCAGCCGGGCAGTTTCGGCCATTCTCGAAGTCGAGGACCCAATTACGGGAAGCTATACACTTGAAGTCAGCTCACCGGGCCTAGATCGCCCGCTCACACGCCCTCAAGACTACCAGCGTTTCGCTGGTCTTGAAGCGCGGGTTGAGTTGAGCAATTTACTAAACGGGCAGCGGCGGTTCCGAGGCCGAATTGGTGGTCTTTCAGACGGAATTGTCCATCTTAATGTGGAAGGCCAAGATATCGACATCCCGTTTGAAGAAATCGACCGCGCCAAGCTTATTCTAAACGACGAATTGCTCGCCCTTGCGGGCGAGGCGCGACACTGAGAACCCGTGCGAGAAGGCGGATAGGAATATGGATACCGTTGCAAATCTGACAATGGAAATCTTACAGGTTGCCGATACGGTAGCCCGCGATAAAGGTATCGACCGAGAGCAGGTGCTTGAGGCCATGGAACAGGCGATCCAGAAGGCAGGTCGCACCAAATACGGTCTGGAACACGACATACGTGCGACGATTGATCGTAAAAACGGTAGCATTCAGTTGGCGCGATACTTGGAAGTCGTGGACGAAGTCGAAAACGAAGCGACTCAGATCACGATCGAGCAAGCTCATCAGCGCCGCTCCGAAGCGTCAGTCGGTGAGTTTCTGGTCGATCCCTTGCCGCCAATCGACTTTGGGCGTATCGCCGCGCAAACCGCGAAACAGGTGATCGTCCAAAGAGTCCGGGAAGCAGAGCGTGAGCGGCAGTTTGAGGAATACAAAGATCGCGTAGGCGAAATCGTTAATGGCCTCGTCAAGCGTGTAGAATTCGGAAATGTAACCGTCGACTTAGGTCGTGCGGAAGGCGTATTGCGCCGCGATGAATTTCTGCCGCGCGAGCACTTCAGGCGGAATGAGCGCGTGCGGGCTTATATCTACGACGTCCGGCAAGAGCCCCGCGGGCCGCAAATTTTTCTATCACGCACCCACCCGCAGTTCATGGCTAAACTTTTTGCCCAGGAAGTTCCGGAAATTTACGACGGCATTATCGAAATTAACGCTGTGGCGAGAGACGCCGGAAGCCGAGCCAAAATTGCCGTGCATTCCAATGATAGTGGTATCGACCCCGTCGGCGCCTGCGTCGGCATGCGTGGCAGCCGCGTCCAGGCAGTCGTCTCGGAGCTTCAAGGCGAGAAGATCGATATTATTCCCTGGTCGCCCGATCCCGCGACCTTCGTCGTAAACGCCCTCGCGCCTGCGGAGGTGGCCAAGATCGTTCTTGATGAGGACCAGAATAAGATCGAAGTCGTGGTTCCTGACGATCAGCTCAGCCTGGCGATCGGCCGGCGGGGCCAGAATGTCCGCCTAGCATCGATGCTGACAAGCTGGGATATCGATATCCTGACGGAGGAAGAGGAGTCGGAGCGGCGCCAGAAGGAGTTCCTATCGCGCAGCGAACGATTTATCCAGGCGCTGGATGTCGACGACGTTATCGCCCACCTGCTCGTCACGGAAGGGTTTTCCTCTGTCGAAGAAGTTGCCTATGTCCCCTTGGATGACGTGTCCTCGATCGAAGGCTTCGACGATGATCTTGCGGGTGAATTGCAACAGCGGGCGCGCAACTTCCTAGAGGCGGAGAGCGACCGGTTGGCGCAAGAACGGCGCAATTTGGGCGTAACCGACGAATTGGCCGCCTTACCGGGATTAACCGGTTCAATGCTAGTGCGGCTCGGGGAACGCGAGGTCAAGACATTGGAAGATTTCGCTGATCTTGCCTCCGATGAGTTGACCGACCCAGAGGAAGGCATTCTTGCGTCGTTCGACCTTCGTGAATCAGATGCAAATGATTTAATCATGAAAGCAAGAATTGCAGCAGGTTGGTTCACAGAAGAAGAATTGCGGGCGGCTGAGCTTGAAAAACTCGCGGCGGAAGAAAGCGCCGCCGCGGAGGCTGAAGGCAACGCCGAGCTTGCGATGTAGTCAACGGTCGAGATTACCCTTATGGCGTTAACCGATGCAATAGACAGCCAGGATACCGTGCGCAAACGGAGCGATGACGACCATCTCCGGCGCTGCATCGTCTCCAATCGACGCCTTCCGTCATCCCAGATGGTGCGTTTTGTCGTCGGGCCGGATAATATGGTG
>JAJFJB010000515.1 GCA_021774435.1 Alphaproteobacteria bacterium | reverse complement strand
CGTTCCCAAGGTCACCATCGCCTGGCTCAGGTCGCGGATTTCCTCGGCATCGAACCGCTCCAGGATCGGGCCCGCGCGCTCTTCGCCAAGCGCCAGCATCATCACCGCCGCCTTCTCCGGACCACTCAAATTCCTGTTTATGTTACGTGACACGATCTACCCCAAACCACGTCAAGAACTCATTCCAAAACAATTTAATTACTTCTATATAAAGCAAAACAAAAATTAGCCAAGTCTAACAGTTGAGCGGCTAATTTCGAATAAAGTGTAGTGTAGCTAAAATAAAGGCCTCACCCGTTAGGGGCGAGGCCAAGTTATGGCGCGTTCCAAGGGAGGGAAGTAGGAACGCGCTAACAGGGAGGTAGTAAAGACATACTGCCTATTCACTATGTAAGTTACGTCACCCGTTTGAATGATAAATTTCAGAATTTGGGATATTTCATCGAGAAATATACGTATATTGCGTCGATTCCCAAAATTTACGGTGCCATATTTATGTCAGGAAACATCGGTGAACCTGTTCGCCGCAAAGAAGATGAACGCCTGCTGACCGGGCGGGGCCGGTTCACGGATGACTTTAATCTTCCGGGCCAAGCTTATGCCGCGGTCGTGCGGTCTCCCTATCCTCATGCCCTCATCCGCTCGGTAAATTCCACGCACGCATTACGCCAGCCGGGTGTTCTGGCCGTATATTCCGGTGCTGACTGCGTTGATGATGGGCTCGGCGAAATTCCGCATGATCCGTTGCCGAAAACCAAATTCGACTTGAAACTTCACGCGCCGGGAAAAGCTGCAGGCGACCCGGTGTTCATTGGAATACATACGCTCCTGCCGGTCGATAAGACACGCTATGTCGGCGAGGCAATTGTCCTGGTCGTGGCAGAGACAAGGGCGCAAGCGTTGGATGCGGCAGAAGCCGTTGAGGTGGACTATGACCCGCTTCCGGCCGTGACTGACACGATGGACGCGGCAGAGAGCCAAGCACCGTCGGTTTGGGACGATGTTCCGGATAACGTTCTGATCGAAACATTCTTCGGCGACGAAGCGGCAACCGATACCGCATTCGCGGAAGCGGATCATGAATTTTCGATGTCCTTCGATATCGGCCGTGTCACCGGTGTCCCGCTGGAGTCCCGGTCGGCTTTGGGGCTCTATGACAAGGAGACCGGACGATACACGTTGTATGCGGGAAGCGGCGGCGTCGTCCGGCAGAAGCGCGAGATTGCGGCGGTTCTTAAAGAGGATGCCGAAAACATCCGTGTATTGGCATTCGATGTCGGCGGCAATTTCGGAACGCGGAATCGGGTCTATGTGGAATTCCCGCTCATGGCCTGGGCATCGCGCAAGGTGGGTCGGCCGGTAAAGTACACTGCGGCACGAAGCGAATCCTTTATCAGCGATTACCAAGGCCGGGATTTGCGCGTCGATCTTCAACTCGCACTGGATCGCGAGGGGCGTTTTTTAGCGCTACGCGCATCCAACCTCAGCAATGTTGGCGCGCGCTGCGTCTCGTTATCGCCTTTGTCGAAGGGCGCAGGCATCATCACCGGATCTTACCATATCCCTGCAGCCTTTCTGCGGGCCCGCGCCGTCTTCAGCAATACCCCGCCGACCAATGCCTATCGCAGTTCGGGACGCCCTGAAATCATATTCGCCATCGAACGGCTGATCGATACGGCCGCGCATGAATTGGGCTTTGATCCGACCGTGCTGCGACGCAAAAACTTCGTGACACCGGAAGAGATGCCGTACCGCAACGCGGTTGGTATGGAGTATGACAGCGGCGCCTATGAAGCCGGCCTCGACAAAGCCATAAAACTGGCAGACTGGGACGGTTTTGAGGCGCGGCGCGAAGAGGCACATCTGCGCGGCAAACGCCTCGGCCGGGGCCTCGCCCACTATGTCGAGTCCTCGATCGGTACGCCTGTTGAGCAGGCGGAAATACATGTCCGCGAAGGCGAGTCGTTAATCGATGTCGTGATCGGCACGCAGCCCAGCGGTCAGGGCCACGAAACCGCCTTCGCCCAGGTTGCCGCTGATTGGCTTGGATTACCGGTCGATCAGGTCCGGATCGTTCTGGGTGACACTGATATCGTCAAGGTTGGGGGCGGGTCGCATTCGGGTCGTTCGATGCGAATGGCGGGCACGGTTATCGTCAAGGCAGCGGATAGCTTCATCGCTAAGGCGAAGCGGTTTGCGGCGGAATGCCTGGAGGCCGCGGAAGCGGATGTCGCCTTCGCTGACGGACGATATGCGGTCGTAGGAACCGATCGTGGCTTTACGGTCTTTGAGTTGGCGGCGTTGGCCCGGGAACGTGGCCTGGCGCCAGATTTTCTATCGGTGATCGAAGACAATGAAATGCACACGCCGGTCTTCCCGAACGGTTGCCATATTTGCGAAGTCGAGGTCGATCCCGAAACCGGCCATATCCAGATCGTCCGTTACGCAGCGGTCGACGATGTCGGTCGCGCGATCAATCCTCTGATCGTCGATGGGCAAACCCATGGCGGTCTCGTTCAGGGTGTAGGGCAGGCGATGTGGGAGCAATGTGTGTTCGACTCCGAAGGTCAGCCGCTTTGCGGCTCCTTCATGGATTACGGCATGCCGCGCGCGGATCACTTTCCGCCCTTTCAAACAGAGCTGCACGAGATCCCATCACCCACCAATCCACTGGGAGTCAAAGCGGGTGGTGAGGGCGGCACGACGGCGGCACTTGGTGTGATCGTAAATGCCGTTGTCGACGCGTTGCGTGATCTCGGTGTGCGCGATCTGAAAATGCCGCTGACGCCGTTGCGCGTTTGGGAAGCGATCCAGGCGGCCCAGAATTCTCGAATCCTCTAAGATTGGTCATAATATGTCCTCAGTAAATCTCATTGCCTTCCCGGGCGCTGGAAACCTTCCATTTTACGCGGCCGCCCAGCAGGGCTTTTTCGAAAGACATGGCGTGTCGGTTACACTCGAAACGACGCCCAGTTCGATGTATCAGGCACAGAAACTAGTCGCGGGCGAGTTCGATCTGGCTTGCACCGCCGTCGACAATGTAATTGCTTACCAGGAAGGTGCCGGCGAAGTCGAATTGGACCGTGAGCCGGACCTCTTCATTGTCATGGGGGCGACACAGATTGAGCTGTCGTTTGTCGTTTCGCCGGAGATCGAAAGCTACGCCGACCTTTCCGGGAAGAGCCTCGCGATGGATGCCCTGACGACGGGGTTCGCGTTTGCGCTTTATCGGATGCTTGAAAATGCGGGCCTCGATCCGTCGGCGACCGAATTGGTTTCCGTGGGCTCGACGCCGAGTCGCTGGGAGTCGGTGCGCGAAGGTCAGCATGCGGGCACGCTACTGATCGAACCCTTCACGTCGATGGCCAAGGCGGCTGGTTTTCGCGTTCTGGAAAGCAGTCTCGAGACGTTCGAGCACTATCAGGGGCAGGTGTTTGCGGCGAGCCGGGCTTGGGCCGCCGCAAACAAGGATACGCTGTCCGGCTTCATTCAGGGCTACCTGGAGTCACTGGATTGGGTCCTCGATCCGACGAACCAAAAAGCATGCGAAACGCTTCTTATCGAACATTTGCCGGCGGTGACCGAAAAGTCGGCAGGTCCCGTTCTCGGCAAACTG
This sequence comes from Alphaproteobacteria bacterium, assembly GCA_021774435.1. GTDB lineage: Bacteria > Pseudomonadota > Alphaproteobacteria > UBA8366. The sequence continues at coordinate 9,496 of JAJFJB010000515.1, read as the reverse complement.
GTTTCGCCACGGACCGGGCTTTCACCCTTGGCCGTCATTGATATGCCAGGGCTGCAAACCGTTCTGGAACTGCGCAGCCAGTACGCGCCGTCGAAGAAGCGCCTGACGGACTCCGAAAAATATATCGACTTGTCCTATTACCAGGATGCGCTGGCGACCTGAAATGCGGTAGGCTAGGCGTCTGCTTCTTCGGGCGACCGAATGAGCGCGCCCTGTTTTTTCAGCGCCGTTTGTAGATCGCCAATTGGAAGGTTACGCGGCACCGTGTTCGATCCTGCGCTCAGTGCCGCTGCGACACCGGCGGCATGTCCCGTGAGCCAGCATTGCGGAATTTCGCGCATGAAGGTGTGGGTTTGTGCATCCGTTGAAATGTGGCGGCCGGCGACCAGCAGATTATCGGCCTTGGCCGGCAGCAGCGCGCCATAGGGCACCGAGACATCGGGGATGTTCGGGCTGAGGCTCGGGCTGACGCCAATTTCGTCGGCGAAGACCTGTCCGCTCTTGGTGCCAGGCCCGGTCATCTTGTCCGCCCCGACAAGACGGCGGCTGTGCCGTGCGCCAAGCTGCGGGGCGGTCAACATGATCCACGCATTCTCGAAGCCGGGCGCGTTGTCGCGGTAATAGCTCAGCAGCTCGACCAGGCTTTCCCGTGACAGAATTTCCAGCGTTGTCAGATCGTCGACATTGAGCACGTCGAACCCGGAAAACCGGGGTCCCATGAAGACGACGACATCATTGCGCCAGCCGGCAAACGGTAGGATGAAATGCTTCGTCTGCTCACGGCCGCGGCGCATGAATTCCTTGTGCAGGTCGGGATTGGCGTCCTGCCAATCAAACCATTTCTTGACATCGACGCCGGACAGCAGCGATGCGGTATTGGCGCAATGGTGAATGTCGTCGTCGTCGATATCGCCTTCGAAGCCTTCGCCGCTCTGCGCAAAAATATCGCCATCGCCCGACGTGTCGACAACGACCTTTGCCTTGATGGCCATGCGGCCTTGTTTTGACTCCATGATGGCGCCGACGACTTTACCGTCTTCGACCAGCGGTCCGGCGACCCAGCTGTGCAGCAGCAGTTCGATGTTGGCGCCCAGCACCATGTTGAGCGATTCCAATTTGAGCCATTCCGGATCGATCATGGGCGCGTGGGTGATGGTGCCATGAAAGGCGCTGTGCCGGCGCGCCCATTGCCGGGCTTGCTCCTCGTCGCGCGAACCCCAGAGATCTTTCGACGGGCCGTAGATCGCGTCTTTGGGTAACCGGTCGAGCATTTCTTCGGCGACGCCCCGGATCAGCAACTCACCGTTCCAGTTCGTCATGCGGTCGATCCAAATGACCAGTCCGCCAGTCGACAAGCCGCCCAGATGATTGTACCGCTCCGCCAATATGACATCGGCGCCAACGCGCGCGGCGGAGATGGCGGCCGTCGTACCGGCCGGGCCGCCGCCCACGACAAGAACGTCGGTCGTTGCGAAGACCGGAATGTCGCGAGCCGGCTCCTGAACCGAACCGAGGTCGCGTCGCTCGCGCCGCTGGATCTCGCCCGACGGGTTGAAGACGCCCTTATCCGGGGCAAAATTGCTCTCGTTCGGCGCCATACCTGTTATCCCTTTGGTTTCGTAGCTTCGATGCGGCCCAACCGGTTCGGCAGCAGCCAGTCATATTGTGCGTCTTCAAATCCGACGTCGGTCAAATACGTGCAATATTCCGGTCCGCTGGGCACATGACCTGTGTAGTGACCGTCTTGAACGGCGTAAAGATGATACAGCGCCGGGTCGATGGGACCGGCGCGTTCATCGTCGAGCATATAGCCGACGATCAGTACGGTCCCTCCGGGTGGCAAGGCGTCATATGCGTAGCCGAGCGCACGCAAAACGTCATCGCGCAAATACCAGTGCAGGGGCGTGATGAAGGAGATCAGGTCGCAATCGTTCGGATAATCGGCCTGGTTCAAAAAGTCGCCTGGTTCCGCCGTGATGCGGTCCTCCAGCTTGTGCTGGACAATAAACTCGCGTGTGACCGGCACCACGTTTGGGTGGTCCTTGACGATGACCTTTATCCCGTCATGCCGTTCGCAGGCGGCGATGGCGTAGCAGCCGGAACCGCCGGCGAAGTCGAGCCAGCGCTTGAACCTGGAAAAGTCGAAACGCTTCGCCAAACGGTGGGCCAGGGGTATGGAGGAATTGTACCCGGCCTTGGTGAATTCCCGGGCAAGAGCCGGGTCGTTGAGATCGCCTTCATACAGTTTCGAGGGCGGCGGGGCGGCGCTTATGTTTTTGAGATTATTGGAAAAACCACTCCACTCGTCATATTCCGCGCCAATCGTAAAGCGCAAATAGTCGCCGAAGAAGCCGGGCTTTCCGCGCGCCAGAAACCGCTCGACATCGTCCATGTTGACATTGCGGCCCTCATGCTCGCGTACCAACCCCATGGCCTTGCAGATGATCAGCAGCCGGTCCGCCGTTTCCGCCGGGATATCGCAAGCCTGAGCAACTTCCTCTATGGTGCCGGCGCCGCTCGAGATCGCGGTGAACAGGTCCACTTCCAGCGCGGCGGCGAGGGCCTGACTTTGTTTGAAGGCGAACGCCAGTTCGTTGAGACGTTCGGTGTTTTTACCGACCGTCGGGTCATCCTGCAGGGAAGCTTCGGACATGGTTGTTCATTCCTAGGTGCTGATAATGGCTATTTTCACGTCAGATTACGTTACCGTTTCGAAGATCGGAAATCTTCGCCTCGTCGTAACCGAGCGTGCGTAAAATCGTCGCTGTGTCCCGGCCCATCCCGGGCGCGGGTACCGCGGTTCCGGCGCGCGCAGCGGGAACACCGATTTGCCGCAATGTCCCCGCGCTGGGGTGGGCGGTCTCCAAAATCATCCCGCGGCTGTTCAATTGCGGATCGTCGAACGCCTCCTCCGGCGTGTTGACCGGCGCGATCTCGTTGTCCAGCGCCGAGAGTTCTTCGACCCATACTCGCGCGGGCTTGGTGAGGAATGTCGTTTTCAAGAAATCAAACGCGGCGTGGCTCGCTTCGCCCGGGACGAGAGCAAGTTCAGCCAATTCGGGCCGGCCGAGATGCGCGAACAAGGCCCGGCACGACACCTCGCGCGCGGCAGCAAGCGCGAGATAGCGGCCATCACCAGCGCGGTACATGTTGTAGGCAGGGCGGTTTGCCCAATTTTCCACTTCGGCGCCGGCGAGGGGGGATTTCTCCCGCATTGTGCCGTGCGAAACGGAGAGCAAGGAGAAGAGGCTGTCCAGCATCGCCAGGTCGATATGGGCGCCGGCGCCGGTGGCTTCGCGTTGTCGCAAGGCGGCCGAGATCGCGAAGGCGGCCATGAGCCCGGACACCGAATCCGCCAGCCAGGTCTTCGGCGATATCGGGGCGTCTTCCGTCAGCAAATGGCTGAGGCCGCTGCGCGCCTGAAACAGCAGGTCGTAGGCGGGCTGCATGTGATCGGGGCCGCCCTGTCCGAAGCCGGAGAGCGAGCAATAGACAATATTATCGTTAACGGCACGGACGGCGTCGTAATCGATGCCCAACCGGGTCGTGACGCCGGGCCGATAACTTTCGATCAGCACGTCGGCATTTTTGCAAAGCCGCAACAGTATGTCCCGGCCCTCGGGTGCGCGAAGATTGAGCGCGATCGATTGCTTGCCCCGGTTCAGCAGCAGATCCTCGGTCGAAAGGTCGCCCTCCTGTCCCGGCCGCTCCACGCGGATCGACTCCGCGCCCCAGCCGCTCAATAAAAATCCGCAATATTTTCCGGGCGTCATGACCCCGACTTCCAGAACGCTTAAGCCCTTCAGTGCATTTTCCATATGGTCTCTCCCTTTTGATGATTTTACTCCAAGCGCCGGATCGTCCTAATCTTGTTCTGCAATTGGGGGAGAGACGCGATGGCGAAGGAACTGGCGCTCGGGATTACCGAGAAGGGCGCATGTCATACCGGCGGTGAAACGGAATTCGATCTGGAGACGAAATTCCGGATGGTGAGCGAGTCCGGTGTTTACGATTACATCGACAAAACGCCGGAGTCCCTGGATCAGGTCGATGATTATATCCGCCTCAGTAAAAAATACGATCTGCCGATCCGCGCCGGCGGCTGGTTCTACACGCTGGGCCGCGACGAGGCGTTACTGGAGCAGAACATAAGGACCAGCGCCCGGATTGGCAGCAAGGTCCATAACACGCAGATCATGATGCACCATGCCGACGGGCATCTCATCTCCAACGAAGAAGTCGCGGAAACCTATTTGCGCGCCTATGAAATCGGCGAGGAAGTTGGCTGCCGCCCGACCTTCGAAGTGCACGTCAATATGTGGTCGGAACATTACGGCCGCGTGTCCGAGGTGGCGGCGCTCGTCGAGGCGCGCGGCATTCCCTACCGCATGACGCTCGACCATTCGCATGTGATTTTCAAGATGGATAACCCCGAAGAACAAGACGTGCTGGATATGCGGCCCGATGTCGAATCCGGCGCGGTGATACTGGACCCCTATCAGGATGGCAATGTCTGCGACGAATGGATCGGCAAGGGGTACGTCTGGCATTGTCACGCGCGGGCGGCGGTGCCGAACAATCCCAAAAACATCTGGGGACAACATCCCGATGGGCGGGTCGGACGGGGCATTCAATACCCCTTCATCAAGCCCGCGCCCGGCGAATATCACAGTGACTGGGACGCGGAAAAACTCGAACCCTGGAAGGAAGTGGTGCGGCATCTGCTGGCGCATCACGCGACGCATCCGGACAGCCCGCTCGGTCAGATCTCGACCGAATTCATTCCAGGGCCGGATTACGGCATGGGCAACAAATATTCGATCTTCGAGCATTCGGTCGCCTGTGCGCGCTGGATCAAGGAAACGTGGCAACAAACCTTGGCAGAGAAGGACGCCGCTTAGCGTCCTGATTGTGAAAGTCAGCAGAAATGGCCGACGCTTATCGTCCTGGGTTTTTGCCGTCGCACGCTCACGCTGACAAGAAGCGAACTGCTGAATGTCTCAATCTGGGGACCAGCGGAAGTCGCTTCGGGACGCCGAGAGTTTGCTTTTTAGCGAAGAAGAGAAGTTTTGTTGGTCGAACAGGCACTGCCATCCGCTCATTGGCGATGATGCAAAAACGAACGTTTTCGCCGCACTGTCGAAGACCGCTTCTACCCAACTTCGGACGTGCCAGCGGGTTGGTGTTAGAGTCTGTTCGTGACCCGAAGCGGTTATGGACCGCTAGAGATTTTGTGCAACTAAACCAGCCGCCAGATCGTGTAGGTCACTACGCAGAGTAGCTTCCTCGTCTTTCAAGAACTTTTCTCTTGAGACCATGCTACCCGTCATTGTCATCGCCAAGTCAGTCATCGCCACGACGTAAACGTCCTCCTGCGCTTTGCAAGCAGAAACTACGAACTCAGTCGCCTTCTCGACCGCCAGTTCACCACCACCGTGACTCGCTGATAGGGACTCTACCTGATTGAGGACACAGGCTTTGTACTGTTTATTTTCAGTACCTGCCGTAGTGAGGGCTTGTCCCAAGCCGCACCCAGACAAAACAAAGAGGGACAAGCCAATTGCAATATTCCTAATCATGAATTGTGCTCCTTTTCAAATCAGAAGCCCTCATGGGCATCTGAGGATTGAAGTTTCAGGCGTCGAAGCGTGGGTATTTTTCTGCACGGAGCCCGACACCGTTCATGTCAGACTTTTTAAGGCATCTGCTAACCGTCAGCCGTCTCTTCTAGAGTTCTACTTGATGCCGGACCAAGGCTACCTGCGGTCCGGTTTCGACAGGCGCTTGGGTTGAGGGGCGGGGCTTCGCGATAAAAAGATGGATAAGCACTTCCGCGGCTAGAATGTTCAGAACCCAACAAAGCACCATAAAGCAATCTCTTAAGAAGCCTGTAGGCTCAGTGCCAAACGTGATGATCCACGTAATTCCAAGCAACGCTTGTGTTGAGGCGCCCTGGCCAATGGCATAGGCCCTAAGCATCGAAGCTCCATGCCTTGTGAAGGAACGTGCCCTAACAGCAATGATCGCCCACCCGAGCAGTCCGATCATTGCGAAACTTAGGATAATCCGCGCAGAGAAAAGGAGGTTGCCTTGAATAGCGTCGGGGAAGGTAAAAAAGCAGGTCATCCACAATCCGGTGACCGCCGACAGAAGCCCTGCAATTACCATCACGCGACCGATCATTCGGTGTGTCGTCGGATGATGGCGCCTCAAACTTGGCAGAAACTGTATTGCGCCCGCGATGCAGAACACGAAACTACCCAGGATATGCAAAATGACTGGCAAAGGATCAGCCAGGGCGCGCGGATTTCCAGGAAGCATAGAAGGGCCACCGGCAAGTTCAAGAAACCTTATTAGGCCACCGAATGCGGGGATTAACGAGAAAACAACAATCAGAATCAATGTTGTCCATTCACGTCCGGTTAAAACGGTCATCATAAGCCCTCTAATTTGACCTAAGGTCAGAATCAATCTTCGTCCACAGCGGCCATATCATCATTGGTCGACCGGTGAATTTGGCGGTTGTTCGGTTCCCAATATCAATCCGGTCTCGCGTATCCGAGTGCTTTCGCAGCGGAGATCAGGGTCTTCTACATCTTCAAAATAAAATTAGAAATTGCCATAATTTGCACTTGTGATATTCATTTTTGAATGAGAAATCGAACCTCCGCATTCGACTGGTCGCAAGCGCAGGCCTTCCTGGCTACGGCTGAAACGGGATCATTTTCTGGAGCCGCCGAACTTTTGGGACTGTCTCAACCGACCGTGGGGAGGCATGTCGCTGCTCTTGAGAATGATCTTGGTCTTTTGCTATTCGATCGGGTCGGAAAGTCTTTGGCGATCAACGACAACGGGCTTGCCCTGGTCGCTCACGTGAAAGCGATGAAGGAAGCGGCGGACCAGATTAGTCTTTCGGCGTTGGGCCAGGATCAAATGATCGCCGGTCCTGTCAGCGTCACCGCAAGTGATGCCTTTTGCGCCTATATGTTACCACCAATCATCGAGCGCATCCGGTTTTCCTATCCCGAGGTTCAGGTGGAGATCGTTTCATCCAACGACGTGCAAGACTTGCGGCGGCGTGAGGCTGATATTGCAATCCGCAACCTTGAGCCCACGCATCCCGATCTTTTTGCCAAGCGAGTACGGACCGCGAAAGCCTATCTCTACGGAGCAAGCTCTTATCTCGACGTTGTAGGCCGTCCGGCAACGATCAATGATATTAATGAGCGAACGACCTTCCTTGGGGATACCTCCGGGCGCGTCTTGCAGATGTTGAGCGCAATGAACGGAGCCATCTCGGCCGAGAAATTCAGCATCGTTGCCAATAGCGGGGTGGCGATATGGGAGTTGGTTAAGCGAGGACTGGGCCTCGCAGTTATGTTCGAGGATCTCGCGGATATGACACCTGAGGTTGAGGCTGTCCTGCAAAAGGAAGTCTCTGCCGAAGTTCCTGTCTGGCTTGTTACTCACGGAGAACTCAAGACCAATGCCAGGATACGCGCAATCTTCGATATCTTGTCCGAGGAACTTACCGCCGGACCGTCAAACAGATAAATGCAACGAGCCTCCTACAATGTCCGTCTCTGGCCAATTTTGCGCGTCGCGGCCCTCCCCAGAGCACGACCGCAGTTCTCTCAACATCCGACATGCCGAAAATGATGTCGGCTTTCGCGCCATTTGGGTCTGCTTGTCGCGCAGCTTCAGACGTGCCTGACGATACCGCGATTTGGTAATTTTTTGACCCAAGTCGGAAGTGATGACTGCCTATCCCGATCAGACAAAACTCCTAGAGGTTGGAACTTGGGGGACCGCATCAGTGAGCTATTCGATAGCGACCGTTTCCTTGTTCCTGCAGATATCCCAGACATTGATGACCGAGCGTCTTTTCAATCACAATTTCAATTTTTCGGCTTGGCTGTTCTAAACTTTGTGAATTCGACATCGATGCAGAATGAAAATAGGTCCCATGATCAAACCGTTCTCAATTTTCGCAATCGCCTTCTTTCTAGCTTTTCAAGCGCCGCCGGCCAGCGCCGATTTCCAGCCCCTATCCACCGAACAGATAAAAGTGCTGTTCGAAAACGGTCTAGAATTCACGACCAATCCGCTTCGAAGCAACATTCGGTTCAAATTCCGGAAAAACGGAAAATGGTATGCGGAAGACGAGTCAGGCTATGAAGCCTGGGGCACGTGGCGACTTAACGGGCCGTCATTCTGCACGGAATTGGACGGATCCGATGGCAGATCAGATTGGGGACGGGTCGAAGATCAACGCAGTGAGCGGCTGCGCCGCGTGATGGGGTGCAGCGCCATCAATGCAGCGGGGTCCGAAAAGCGGCAAGTCTTCGTTTGGAGTAAGGCCGGGTTCAAAATGGAACTAGAAGATCCGGAGTTGGCGAAAACAGTCATTGCTTTGACGCCGAAGAGCGCGACGGACGCGCTGGCGGAGGAGCGAAAACGGCTCGAGGCGGAAAAACGAACGCTCGAACGGGAGCGCCTCGCGCTGCGGCGCGAACGGCGCTCGGAAGGTGTGCGCCAAACCCCGATCCCGACCGTGCCCGGGATAGAATTCGGCCGCTATCACGCCCTGGTCATCGGCATCGACAATTACGAGTCCCTGCCGACACTGAAAACGGCGAAGGCCGACGCCCAAGCGGTTGCGAGAATTCTTCATGAAAAATACGGATACGAGGTACGGCTGCTTGAAAATGCGACGCGCAGCGCGATCATCGATGCGTTGGACGATTACCGCGACACTCTCGAGGAACATGACAATCTGCTGATCTATTACGCGGGGCACGGCTGGTTGGACAAAGAGACCGGTCGGGGTTACTGGTTGCCTTTGGCTGCGCGACAGGACCGCCGTTCCAACTGGTTCTCCAATGCAAGCCTGACCGATGCCTTGCATGCGATAGACGCCAAACATGTCATGGTCGTTGCGGACAGTTGTTACGCGGGAAGCCTGACGCGGTCCCTGACAAACGAAACGCCGAAACGCGACGATGGTTATTTCGCGCGCATGGCGGAGAAACGCACCCGGGTTGTCCTCACGTCGGGCGGCCTGGAACCCGTGCTGGATTCCGGCGGCGGCCGGCATTCCGTATTTGCGTCTCAGTTCTTGAAGGTTTTGGCGGAGAATGACCGTGTCTTGGACGGTACGCTTCTCTTCGACTCGATCCGCCGCGGCGTCGTTCTCAATGCCGACCAAACGCCGGAATATTCGGACATAAGGCGGGCCGGGCACGAAGGCGGCGATTTTCTGTTTGTGCCGCAGAACTGAACTTGCGGGCTGCTTGGTTGATCGGCGTACGACCGGTGAAATGGAAACGTTAATGGATGTCCGGCATTGGCTAATCTGAGAAGTCGCGGCATCCCGGATCGACTTCCGGTGTTCCCTCAGCTTCCGACATCAGCGCGACGATGTCGGCTTTCAGCGGTTTTACTTCTGCTTTTCCCCAACACCGGGCGTGACGCGCTACGCCGGCTGACGGGGATT
>JAJFJB010000514.1 GCA_021774435.1 Alphaproteobacteria bacterium | reverse complement strand
AAGGACGAGGCCCGAACGTTGCCGGACCAGCGAGGCCATCAATTGAAAATCTTGCGGTGTCATGCTGCTGTCCGCGCTTTCATGTTGGTGATGTGTGCGGCTATTTTTTGCAACGGAAGAACGGCGCTGCATACGCCGTGCGTCGCCACGGCCCCTGGCATCCCCCAAACGACACTCGTCTCTTCGTCTTGCGCCACGACAGTTCCGCCTCCTGCGACAACCGCTTCGCAGCCATTGAGACCATCCTTGCCCATACCCGTAAGGATCAAGGCGAGAACGCGAGGGCCGTAAACTTTCACGACACTGCGCATCATTGGATCGACGGCAGGCCGGCAAAAATTTTCCGGTGGCGATTGTGTAAGCCGCGTAACGACGCGAGGACCATCTGTTTCCAAGAGCATGTGGTGTTCGCCCGGGGCCACATAAACATGCCCGTTTGTAATAACTTCTCCGCCACTCGCTTCAACACAAGGCCGGCCGGAGACGGACGCGATATGCTCCGCCAAAATTTTCGTAAATGTCGCCGGCATATGTTGCGTTATGACGATCGGCAGATTCCAATCCGGTGGAATGCCCTTGAAAACCTCAAACAATGCTTGGGGCCCTCCTGTGGAACTACCAATAGCGAGGATATCCGGTGCAAAATTTCCGGGGGCTCTTAGTGTGATCTCTCCGGCTTGTGCTGGAACCGACTTTACGGGTGAACGCGCGCCGCTGGCGCCGAGCTTCGCCGCAGCGGAAATGCCCTTTGCCCGGTGCGCTGCAACACCCAGGACGCGAACCTTTTCCAATAAGGCGTCTCTAAAAGTATCGCCGGAATTAATTTCGGATGTGGAAGTGGGCTTGGGAATATAGTCCGCAGCCCCTAAACTAAGTGCCTTAACGGATATTTGCGCATTCCGTGTTGTCAATGTCGAAGACATAATCACGCGTGACTTCGGATTGCTCTTTATCAATAGCGGCAGCGCAGTAATACCATCCATTACCGGCATTTCGATGTCGAGTACGATTACGTCGATCTCGGTTTGCTCAGCAGCTCGTACTGCAACTTCTCCATTTCCAACTGAAGAAACAACTTCGATTGATTCATCTGATTCGAGTATGCGCTTTGTGAGACCCCGAATAACGGCGGAATCATCAACAATCATGACCCGTATTTTACTTTCCATTACGTCGTCCATTTTTTTACGCGGTGCTCTACGGGTGAAATCAGAGTAGCCCTACTTGACTGAACTTGCTCTGAATTATTTCGCTATCAAACGGCTTCATGATGTATTCACTAGCGCCAGATCCAATGGCTTTTTGAATATGATCGAGGTCGTTTTCTGTCGTGCAGAAAACCACGGGAACATCTGTCCCTCCCGGCATTTCCCGGAGTGCCGTCAGGAATTCGATGCCGTTCATGACTGGCATGTTCCAATCAAGAAGCACACTATCGGGCAGCTTTGATTTACAGAGGTTAATCGCAACTTGCCCATCCTCTGCCTCAATTACCTCGAAGCTAAGTTCTTCCAGAATTTTTCGGGCAACCATTCGGATGACCCGAGAGTCATCGACAACAAGACAGGATTTCATAGGGCTACTCCGGTCGTACTCTTAATCATGGTTCAATAATCCTTTTGAAGTCTGAACGCTGGGTGCCAGTTAGTTCTGACTCAAGGAGGCGGTAAGCGTCTGCTCCAATGTCTGGATGAGGGCATTGCGATCGGATTTCGCGACGTAATCATCGAACCCGACTTCGCGGCCTCGCTCGACATCCGACGCCGAAGCGTTGGAAGACAAAGCGACCATTGGAACCGACTCCCAGTCGGATCCATTGCGAATGGCTTCCGCGAATTCATAGCCGTTCATATCGGGCATCTCGATGTCGCTAATAATGATGTCGAATTCGAGACCCTTCTCACAGAAGGCTATCGCCGATTTTGCATTGTCGACACTGGTTACGTCGTAACCCGCGACCGATAACATCGGGGTCAGAAGGTTTCGGAAGAACGGACTGTCATCAACCAGCAAAAGCCGCCGTTTGCGCGAAGCTTTGGATTCGCCGCCGTTTGGGCTACCGAACCAATCGGCAAAAGCCTGTGTCAGGAAATGACCCGTATCGATAATATCGGTCGCCTGCCCGGCGATCTTCGCACTACCCAGGAAGCCTGGATGATCGCTTACAAGCTCTACATTCAGTCTGTCTTCAACGATGTCCAGGATTTCATCGACAATAAGGCCCATCGACCGGTCACCGTCCGAGAACACAATTACAGGCTGCATTCCCTCCGTACGCACCTCGCCGCCCGCTTCGATCGGAATCAATGGCATTAGCTGTTCTCGATATTGCACGAGCATTTGACCGTGTGAGTGCTCGACCTTCGAGGTGTCGATCTCTTCCAAACGAGCAACCAATGCGAGCGGTACCGCCTTGGGTGTATTGTCGCCGGCGCGGAAGATGAGAAGCGCGACCCGGTCCGACGATCCACTTTCCGTGTTTTCAACATGATCGGTAGCTGCAGAGCTCGGCAGTGACATGTCGCTGCTTTGGGCGGCGATTCCATTCGGGTCCAAAATCAGGATGACACTCCCGTCGCCAAGGATTGTGTTTCCGGAAAACAGCGGAATCTGACGCAATACCGGCGCCACCGGTTTGACCACGATCTCTTCTGTATCAAAGACGCGGTCAACGATGATGCCGAAGGTGTACGTCCCTACTTGAGAGACAACGATGAACATTTCCTCGCTTTGCACGTCTTCGGCGAGAGATTCAATTTTCAGGCTGTTCTGCAACGATACGAGCGGCAGAAGCCGGTTTCGAAGTCGGAGAACTGGCGTACCCTGAATATTCTCGATCTTGTGCTCCGAATTCGCACTTGCGAGCACAAGTTCGACGACGCTTATTTGAGGGATAGCAAACCGTTCCCCAGCACATTCGATCAAAAGCGCCGAAACGATCGCAAGAGTCAGCGGGATCTTGATGTTAAACGTCGTGCCTTGTCCTTCGATGGACTTTAACTCAACGGTACCGCCGATTTTTTCAATGTTGGTCTTAACGACGTCCATGCCGACACCGCGACCCGACACTGACGTGACCGCCGCTGCAGTAGACAGACCGGCGCTGAAAACGAACTGCTGTATTTGCTGAGTCGTCAGATTTTCAAGGTCGGCCTCAGAGATCATGCCGTTGGCAAGAGCCTTGTCCTTGATCTTTTCGGTATTGAGCCCCTTACCGTCATCGCTGATTTCGATGATGATATGGCCGCCCTCGTGGTATGCATTTAGAGTTATCGTACCCGTCGCGGGCTTTCCAGAGTCGGTCCGTTCGTTTGGCATTTCGATGCCATGATCGGCCGAATTCCGCACCATATGCGTAAGTGGGTCCTTGATCAGCTCGAGAACTTGCCGGTCAAGTTCGGTTTCCGCGCCGATCATTTGCAAATCGATTTTTTTGCCAAGCTCGATCGAAAGGTCACGTACGATCCTTGGAAGCTTCGACCATGCATTGCCGATCGGCTGCATCCGGGTCTTCATGACCCCTTCCTGAAGTTCGGTGGTTACGTGGCTAAGCCTCTGCAAAGGAGTCGTAAATTCGCTCTCGCTCTCATTGCGCAGAATCTGCATGAGCTGATTTCGAGTCAGCACGAGTTCCGAAATCATTGTCATCAAGTTTTCCAGAAGATCGACATTAACGCGGATCGACTGGTTTGCGACACTGCCCTCTTTGTTCGGTTCTGCGACCTGCTTTTTCTTGGCCGTTTCCGCTTTGGACACTGCCGGCAGGCTCTCCTTCTTAGCAGGCTGCGGAGGCGCCGCTTCGACTTCGGCTGCCGGCTCAACTTCTTCCGGCTCGCTGGCCGCCGGTTCGCTGACTACGGTGTCACAGTCATCCGCGGCCGATACCTCGCTTTCTACATCTGCTTCGCCTTCAGCGCTTGTATCCGCCGAATCATCTTCATCGCCCATATCCTCGGCGCGAACGGGAACAAAGCCATGCTCATCGGGTTCATCAAGACTTGATTCCTCAGCAGTTTCTAGCGCTTCTTCGGCCTCTGCTTCAACGGCGGGTTCGTCGCTTTCAGGCGCGCCATCCGCACTCTCCTCCGCTCCCGCGGGGGCAGAGTCGGCGGAAAAATCACCATCGGCAAACGCGTTCAGCTGCGAAATCAATTCGCTGTCTTCGCCGTCCGGTTCCACTTCGTTTGCCTCAAGCTCGACGAGCAACGACTTGATCTGGTCCAGACACTGCAAAACCAGCGATACCGCATCCGGCGTCACTTCGATATCACCATCACGGATTTTGCCTAGAATGTTTTCCCCGGCATGCGCAACCGACTCAAGCCGCGGCAAACCAAGAAATCCGCACGTCCCCTTGATGGTATGCACGAGCCGAAAAATATTGCTGAGCAATTCCGGGTCATTCGGATTCTGCTCAAGCTTCACCAGTTCGACGTCGAGAACGTCCATGCTCTCAGTCGTTTCCGTCAGGAATTCATTTAGTAGATCGTCCATTGCACTCTTCCATTCCCGCCGCGCATTGAGAAGGCGTGATACCTATGCGCGACCCGATTTTTGCCCCCAGTTACGGCAAGGGCACCTTCACACGCATTAATTAAGAAGGCGTAAAGGGGCAGCGGCTTTGGGAAAGGTGTGAACGACAAATTCGCCCAAATGTGCGCGGCACAAGCGACAACGTGTCACCGGAAGAGGAGCCTGCTCATTACTGTTCTAATCGCGGTACCGTCACGGCAATTTGGATTCGCCCAGAATCGTTAACATCGACATCAACGGAGGACTGTAAATTCTCTGATAGACACGCAACGAAATAGGCATGAACGCTACGCGGTGTTAAGTCATCAATCGAAGCCGACTTCGACAAGGCCGTGCACGATTCGTCCGCAATTCGAGGTGCCTCACCTTCCGCGTTGACGATAATCCGAATACCGGCTGATTGCGCCTCGATCGAAGTCGATAGCGTGCCCCCTCTTGGAAGGGTATCAGCCGCCAACGGCAACAGGTTAAGCACGAGCCTTCCCCAACCGTTCTCAAATTCGGGAATAGAGACATCCATAGCCGGCCAGACCAAATCGATCCGGCTTTCGGCGAAATAGGGGATAGCAAGTTCCTTTATGTCCTCAAGGGACATGATTGCAAGTGTCCCGGCGGCGCCATAAGCCATCCGATAGAAACTAATCCTCGCCGCGACCAATTTCGCGCTACTACCGATCAACGGCAACGCATCGGGTAACATCGAATCGTCGAATTCCTCGATCATTTCGATGCCATTGTTGATCGCGCCAACGGGGCCTGCCAGTTCATGGCAAAGCCGCGAACATAAAAGTCCGGTTAATCGCATATCGATTGAATCAATCATCATATTTACCGTAAACAGACATGGTAAAATCTTCGTTAACCATGTTCGCCCCCAAGGTTGCCTGCAAACTAAACGATCGATCAGCGTGTCCCAAGAATTCGTTTTGAATGGCATCATATTGGCGCCACTGAAGAAATTTTGGAATTAACGCCGGTTGGAATCGCCTACCCCCAATAAGATATGCCGCAATTCTGACAACAGCTGCCGTCAGCAGTATGTTTGATGGATATTTGGTGCTGCACGAAGAGATAATACGCTGATGAGCTTTCGTTTTTCGGTGCGACAAAAGCTTTCATTGCAAATCCGCTAACGATGGAAAAAAATCAAAACTCGCACTGTTTGGTGTTGACGCTTCTTCGGCGGGGTACGACCTCTTAATGTCAGGTTTTCAGAAAATAACGGTCTTACTGGCTGAAGATTCCCCTCAAGTCCGATCACTTTTTGTTTCGGTGTTAACCCAGCTTGGGATCAGCAATATCGTCCGGGCGCCCGAAGGCGCGGAGGCAATTCGGCTCATCAAGCAGATGCAATACGACCCGCATTCCGTCGGCGTTTCTTCGATTGATCTGGTCATTTCCGACTGGGTAATGGACCCGATCGACGGTGCGACGTTGTTACGCTGGATTCGGCGCCACAAAGAATCGCCAGACCGTTTCTTGCCGTTCGTCATGGTCAGCGCGTACTCGGAGTCACACCGGGTGCAAACAGCGCGGGACTTAGGTGTTAACGAGTTTCTTGCAAAACCCTTTTCTGTAGCTGCTGTTTTGCAACATGTCCTCGCCGTGATACAGGATACGCGCCGCTATGTGCGGACGAACACCTTCTTTGGGCCTGACAGGCGACGTTCGTCGAAACCCGTTGGAATCGACCGCCGCGTCATTCACACTTCTGGAGAGGATGCGATCGATAAGGGTATTCGATATTACATTCCGCCACGGAACCTTCGCTCTAAAACAGGCGGTAACATCGAAATCGATGTCAATAGAATAGCCAGTATTCAGAAAGAACTAGATTCATGGAATGACGATTTCGTGACATGGACACTTGAGTATATTGAGAAATTGAAACGTTTGTTGAATACTACACAAAGAAAAGAGTCTGCTAGTCGGCGTGCGGACTTTAATCGTATCAATTCGATTGCCCATGAACTTCGCGGACAAGGCGGTATATTTGGTTACCCTCTCGTTTCATCTGTCGCTAAGTCTTTGTTCGAGTTGACGAAGGATACGCTCGACCGATCCGATGGATGCCTTCATTTGATCAAGAACCACATCGATACTCTACAAATTGTGCTCCGCGACGAAGTACGAGGAGATGGCGGAAAGGTTGGCATGGAAATCGTGAAAGCCATGCGGCTTGCCAACGCAAAATTCCTACAAGAACGGCAAGACCTCTCGCTTGTCGGGCGCGATTTCGTGCAAAGCAACCGATGAGCCAAAACACCGCATCGACATCTTACCCCGGCTTGTCGGATCCCCTATACGCCGATCTAATCGACGGTGTGACCGGAACCGCAAAGCGGGTGATTGTTGGCCTTAACTGGACCCTGGTTGAAGGCGAGCAAGGCGCGGGACTCGCACATACGCCGACGCGCGGCACCAATGGATGCCAGTCATTGCCCGATCCGGGCCACTATGTTGATCGCGACCTTTCCGGATTGGCGTCGATGATCGCGTCCGACAATATTTTCGAAATCACGATTGCCATAGCTGCGATTAACGCCTTTCACAATCGCTTCGACTGCAAGGGCAGCACGCGCAACGGCCTCGATTTAGTAACCGCGAATGGACTCAAGACTGTCGTAATCGGACGATTCCCAGGCCTGGAAAAGAGAATGCCCGGCGCGGCTGTTATCGAGCGCGAACCGGGCCCGGACGATTACCCGGAAACCGCCGCCGAAGACCTTCTTCCACGCTGCGAACATTTGATCATCACGGCATCGACATTGCTGGATGGCGCCCTTCCGCACCTCCTGTCCTTGGCCCCCCAAGCGTACACGGTACTTCTGGGCCCCGGCACGCCGCTCGCCAAATCGCTTTTCCAGCATGGTGTGGACGCCGCTAGTGGCCTTGTGGTCGAAGACATCGCCGCGCTTGCCGCGGCCATCGCGGAAGGAGGCGCGGTGCGGGCAATGAAACGGTACGCTCGGAACCTAACTGTCCTAAAAACCGATATGGAAACGGCTGGTAGCGGTTAGATTTCCCAAGGCGGCACCGGGGTCATCTTCGCAACCACGAAGTCGATGAACGCCCGTACTTTCGGGGAAAGATGCCGACGGTGAGGATAGACGATATGAATAGGCTTTCCATTCGCAACACGCCCCTCAAGAAATGACACGAGACGACCGGCACGGATATCTCGAGCGACAAGAAACGCTGGCAATTGCGCAATCCCGATACCATCCAGCGCCGCCTCGTGCACCGCAACGCCGCTGTTCGTTTCAAACCGTCCATCGACGTGAATTTTGCGAACCGTGTTGCCGAAGGTAAATTCCCAATCCCGCATTGAAGGCACATTGGTGACAACCAGGCAATTGTGATCGCGCAGAGCCTCCGGACTTCGCGGGATACCGTATTTCTCGATATAGGATGGCGCTGCACAAACGATACGCCGATCCAGGGCGAGACGCCGGGCGACGAGCGATGAATCAGTCAAATCTGCCACACGAATCGCGACATCGAACCCCTCTTGAACAAGGTCTACCATGTTGTCGGACAGCGACAACTGCAGTTTGACTTCCGGGTTCGAATTCAAAAATTCGGGCATTAACGGCACGATTTGGTGTCGTCCGAAAGAAATATAGGACGAAACACGTAACGTCCCGCGCGGCAAATCGAGACGGTTCGAAATCATTGCTTCCGCTTCCTCGATATCAGCCAAGATCGCCGTCGCCCGGTGAAAATAGATTTCACCCTCATCGGTCATGCTCAATTGGCGAGTCGTCCGGTTTAAAAGGCGAGCATCAAGGCGTTCTTCCAAGCGCGAAATCTGCTTGCTGACAGCCGATGGTGTAAGCCCCAGAACCTTAGCCGCGGCCGAAAACCCGCCCTCCCGGACCACATTTACGTAAACTGACATTTCTTCAGAACGGTCCATCGTTAACCTATTATGTACTTTTTGGAATAAGATATGTGAATTATTAAAGCATTATTCTCCACATGGAAACGATCTATATCGTTTGCAACACGACAGCTTGGTCGTGATCTTTCAAGCAAGTCACAATAAGGAACTGTCTCATGATCAAAGCACCAGAACTCGATTGGGATGAAATCGACGCTGCCAGAATGCGCGCCCGTAAACTTCACAGCGAAGCCGGATACAAATTCATCGTCGCGGTCGGCAACGCTGTCCGCGGTATTTTCCGGATGGGCTGGAAATTTCTGACTGGTGATCGAGCCACTTCGAAAGCGTCACTCGTTGAGCGCAGCATTAACTTTGCGAAAGCAAAATCTCCGCTTGAGCGAGGTCTTCAGGCCGGTTGGTATTAAAAAAAGGATCGAACGGACTAGACGAAAACTCGATAACGGACAGGCCATATCGGCCTGTCCATTTATCGACCTTGCGAATTTCATCGACCAGCATTGCTTCGCGCAGCGGCTCGCGAAGCCTAACCGGCCACAACCCGCAGACCGGGTGATTGCGGCCATTCGAAGCGGCACAAGCCATATCAGTCCCCTCCGCCACAATCCCATCCCACATGCGTTGAATGAGATCATCCGGCAAGAAAGGGGCGTCGGTTGGCACCGTCGCAAGCCACTCGCAATCGGGGTTATGCGCGGCAACCCAGTCCATACCTGCCAGTACGCCGGCCAAGGGTCCAGCATTTCCGGCCACGGTGTCCGCGACAACAGGTAATTCCAAGGGCGCAAAGCGACTCGGTTCGCCATTCGCATTCAGTATCAATTTGTCGACCTGCGGGTGGATAATCGCGATGATCCGGGACAGTATGGTCTGGCATCCGAGCAAGCGCAGGCATTTATCGCCGCCGCCCATTCGGCGCGACAAGCCACCGGCCAGAAGAACACCGACAATGCCTCTAGCAGCTTGCACGTCCCACTTCCTCCGACCAAAACACCAGTTGATTTCGACCGCCATTCTTTGCCACGTAAAGTGCGCGATCCGCGTGCTCTATCGTTTGTTTCAACGCCGTGTCTTCTCGAATAAGGCAAATCCCGAACGACGCGGTCAAAGGAAGAGAGGTGTTGTCGGACAGGACAACGGGAGCTTCCGACAGAGACAATCGCAGTCGCTCGACAACCTCCGATGCTGCTGATTTCTGGGCTCCGGGAAGCACGACCAGGAATTCTTCCCCGCCATATCGAAAAATCTCATCATAAGGACGCAGGTTTGCGAGCAAACGTCCCGCAACCGTCCGCAAGACGAAATCGCCGGCGGCGTGGCCATAGGTGTCATTAACCGATTTGAAGTGGTCGATATCCGCTAGAACCAAGCTGCAGGGCGCGCCTGTGCGGACCGCCCGTTCGCGTTCCCGCTCCAGCGAGGTCATCATGATTTGACGATTATGAAGGCCGGTTAGCGGATCCAATTCCGACAAGGCTCTGCGGAAAGCCTCGCGAATGCGTCGTGCTTGCTCGTTAAATTTCTGTACCTTTTCGGAAAACGCGTCGTATTCGACCGCGGGAATGCGCTTGCCTTCTGCCGATTTCAGCGCAAGGAAGCGGCCAAACTCATGCATGTCTTCATGAGTTCTGCCGAGTTCGCGAAATGCTGCCTGGTCCAGCAAGCCCTGATCCCGGTTCAAATCCAGCCAACTTCCAAAACGTGACAAAAATTGTGCATACTCGGATATAACCCGTTGATCCGGCTCTGCGCCGCAAATGATCGCCCGGTGCCACTGCTGCAACCAATCGGCATTTTCATCTATTGCTGCATCGATGCTGCGCAAGACCGCTCCGGAATCCGGCGATTTTTGATCGATCTGACTATCAGTCTCGGCCATTCTATTAGCGCAATCCCCGTTAATACCCTTGCTGACCTGCAATACGGCGGAACGAAATCACCGTCTTCATGCGGCCTGTCCGCCGGTGCTCCCTTTTCGTTGCAGTTTGCGCGGTTCGTCGGAGACATCCGAGGGATTGGCGTCGTAAACAATCCGGTTCTCACCGGACAACGCGATAAACCGTTGTCCCCGAGCGCGCCCAATCAAGGTCAGTCCCGCTTGCCGTGCCAACTCAACGCCCCAAACCGTAAAGCCCGAACGGGATATCAATATTGGAATTCCCATTTGGACGGTTTTGATCACCATCTCCGACGTCAGCCGCCCGGTAGTATAAAAAATCTTGTTCTCGGGCGTCAGTCCGTGCAGCGCCATATAGCCGGCTATTTTATCGATTGCGTTATGCCGGCCAACATCTTCCATATACAGCAATGGCGTATCTCTTTCGGCGAGTACGCAGCCGTGAATGGCACCCGCTTGGAGATAAAGACTGGGTGTCGTGTTTATTTCTTTCGTTAGCGCGTAAAGCCAGGACGTCTTCAATTGGACGTCCTTGGGTAAATCGACCTCCCCGAATTTTTCCATCAAGTCGCCAAATGCCGTCCCCTGCGCACAACCTGATGTCAGCGTCTTTTTTCGCAGCTTATCCTCGAAATCGGTTTCTCGGTCCGTCCGAACGACGACAACGTCAATATCCTCGTCGTAGTCGACACCGAGAATCTGATCCTCAGCGGACAACATATTCTGGTTTATCAGATATCCGACAGCGAGATAATTGGGGTAATCCCCAATCGTCATCATGGTCACGATCTCACGCTTATTCAGGAACAGCGTCAGCGGGCGTTCGACCACAACCGATGTTTCCGCCACATCACCGTTTTGGTCAACGCCGACAATTTTTTCTGTCAGCCTCTCATCTGCCGGATTTGGCTTTACGATATAATCGCACATGCTGAGAATATGGCGTGCGTTGCCGAGTCCGGCAAGCATCTCTCGCATCAGCGCTCGGTACCAACAAAACGAATTTGACAATGAAATCACTCACACGAGCTACATTATTTCTATTGGCTATTACCCTCGTCGGGCTCTCGAAAAGCCCTCCTACCTTTGCGCGTGATTTCCTGCTGGCATCGACAACGTCGACGGAAAATTCAGGGCTGTTTGCCTACCTATTGCCGATTTTCGAAGCCAAATCAGGTATAAAGACCCGCGTCATCGCCGTCGGCACGGGCCAGGCCCTTCGGCTGGCCCGGAACGGCGACGCCGACGCGTTGTTGGTTCATGATCCTATCGCCGAAAAGAAATTCGTTGCCGACGGTTACGGCGTTGATCGTCGACGCATCATGTACAATGACTTCGTCCTGGTCGGTCCCAAACAAGATCCGTCGCGTCTTGCGGGGCAATCCGACGTTCTTGCTGCCTTACGCATGATTGCCGACAAACGGTCTCTCTTCGTCTCCCGCGGTGACGATAGTGGTACCCATCGTGCGGAAAGACGACACTGGGCCACTGCCAACGTCGATATCGCCGCTGCTTCCGGAAAATGGTATCGCGAAGCCGGCGCGGGTATGGGGGCAACCCTTAATATTGCGAGCGGTATTGACGCCTATGTCATCTCCGACAGGGCGACTTGGCTCAGTTTCCGGAACAAAGGAAACCTGAAGATCCTTGTCGACGGCGATCCCCGGCTGTTCAATCAATACGGTGTGATCCGCGTCGATCCGAACCGGCACCCGCATGTCAACGATCGAGCCGCCCGCGCCTTTGTCGAATGGTTAAGTGCGCCCGAAGGACAGAACGCGGTTGCTCGATTCCAAATACAAGGGAAGCAGTTGTTTTTTCCAAACCATGAAAAGCGCCCAGGTTCTTGAAATATTTCTTAAAAGTCTCTCTTGAGCCATAAGGGAAACATTGCCTAGAGTATCCTTGAGCCCTATTTAATAGGGCATATGCGCATTCCGATGCGCCCCTGATTACGGGAGATTCAAATCATGATCGACCCGTTCGGTCGTCATATTTCGTATTTACGCATTTCTGTGACGGACAGATGCGACTTCCGCTGCGTTTATTGCATGTCGGAAGACATGACATTTCTGCCGAAGGCTGAAATATTAAGCCTTGAAGAATTGGAGCGCGTTTGCAGCACCTTTGTCCGGATGGGTGTCCGGAAACTGCGCATGACCGGCGGCGAACCTTTGGTGCGCCGGAATATCATGTGGCTGTTCCGTTCACTCGGACGACACCTCAAGACCGGTGATCTGGATGAACTGACCCTTACGACAAATGGCAGCCAACTCTCCCGCTTTGCGCATGAACTTGTCGATGCCGGCGTTCGTCGGGTCAATGTATCCCTGGACACCCTTAATCCCGACAAGTTCAAGGAAATTACCCGTTGGGGCCGTTTCGATCAGGTCATGGAAGGCATTGCGGCTGCTAAGGACGCCGGGCTTAAGATCAAAATCAATGCAGTTGCGCTCAAGGGCGTGAATGACGACGAACTTCATGACATGGTGCGTTGGTGTGGCGCCGGCGGCTATGATTTGACCTTCATCGAAGTGATGCCGATGGGCGATATCGGCGGTGAAATGCGCCTCGACCAGTATTTGCCACTGTCGATGGTGCGCGCCGAACTGCTTAAGCAGTGGACCCTGACGGACAACGATTATAATTCAGGCGGCCCCGCACGTTATGTCGATGTAGCGGAGACGGGCCAAAAAATTGGCTTCATCACACCGATGACTCATAATTTCTGCGAATCCTGCAACAGGGTGCGCCTCACCTGTACCGGAACCCTTTATATGTGCCTGGGACAGGAGGATGCTGCAGATCTTCGGACGCCGGTTCGCGCCAGCGAGAATGATGATCTTCTTGAAAATGCCATCCATGAGGCGATAGGACGGAAGCCGAAAGGGCACGATTTCAT
>JAJFJB010000513.1 GCA_021774435.1 Alphaproteobacteria bacterium | reverse complement strand
ATCGACAATGCCGTGGGTGGTATTTTTGGGGTGAAATATTCATGACCGAGCAAATGAAATTCGTGGACGGTAAAGCCGTACCGGTGACCGATGAAGACATTGCGCTGGACGCGGCAAAAGAGGCGGCCTGGTTGGCGGAGCAGGCGGCGCGCGAACAGGCGGTCGTTCACGATGCGCGGCGCGCTGAATACCCGGAAATAGGCGACCAGCTTGACGCGATCTGGAAGCAGTTGAACCAGGACAGGCTTGGCGGCAAAGGGTTGATCCAGGAGGCGGACGATATGCTGGGCGATATTCTCGCGGTCAAAGCCAAGCATCGGCTGCCGGTCAAGAAATGAGCGAAATGGAAACCCGCGACCACGTCGCCCGCGATCTGGCGAAGACGGCCGGCCATGATGCCCAGTTGGTCCTTTCGAGCCTCAATCAACATCTTGCGAATTGCGAAAACAACGGCCGGGAACGCCTGGAAAATTTCCGGGATTTCGCCAAGGAAGTGCGGGAAGGTTTCCAAAAACAAAGCAATTCGGTGTCGCGGGTGCATGGCCGCATCGATCGGCTGCTATGGGCGGTCATCCTGGGATTTGGCGCCATTGTTCTTGCGATGGCCGGCGCGGTCGGTACGCTCTTAATGAAGGCGATTTAGAAGGACCCGCCGCGAGCTGCACTCGACACCCGCGGCGATGCTGCGCCTTAACGTTTGGCGAGCAGAACCTTGAGATTATTGTGGGCGTGGGTGTAGTCGGGGTCGATCGCTATGGCTTTTCGGTACGCTTGCTCCGCCTCATCTTGCCGTTCGGGGTCCTTGGCGAGCAGAACACCGAGATTATGGTGGGCGTGGGTGTAGTCGGGGTCGATCGCGATGGCGTTGCGGTACGCTTGCTCCGCCTCATCTTGCCGTTTGGGGTCCTCGCCGAACAGAAGACCGAGATTATTGTGGGCGGAGGTGTAGTCGGGGTCGATCGCGATGGTGTTGCGGTAAGCTTGCTCCGCCTCATCTTGCCGTTCGGGGTCTTCGGCGAGCAGAACACCGAGATTGTAGTGGGCGTCGGCGTACTCGGGGTCGATAGCGATGGCGTTGCGGTACGCCTGTTCTGCCTGACTGCTGTTCTTTATCGCCTCGTAATAAAGGCCAAGATGGCGTTGTGTCGGCGCGTAATGCGGGTCTCGTCGCAATGCTATGTCTAAGAACTCTCTCTTTGCTTTGTTCAGATTGGGCCGCGCCGCGAACATCATGATACTGCTTGAGCCAAGATCACCCCCCAGCGTTAGCCATGCGTCATGCAGTAGCCTGTCGATTTCCGCATGGCTTTGACGACGCATGTTATCCTGAGTTGCTCGCCCGATTTCCTCCGTTCTGCGGCGGTTTCGCCGGCCATCGATAAATGCCGCGAGGGAGATCACGATGGCAACGGCGGTAAATCCTGTTCGGATACCGTTGCTATCGACATTTATGAGCCAAACTGAGACGTCCGATATCGAGCCGATTAGCCTAGCCCAACTTTCCGATATCGAGTCCATTCCTTACCCCACGAGCCAAGGCATTAAAACTAAACACTGACTTATATCTTGGGGGTCTGCAAGTTTCCCGAGTGTCGGGAAATGTGCCCAATTTCAAGGAACGGCTGCAGCATCGCCGCTTCCAACGATAAGGACCTTATGAGATCCCGCATCGCCGGGCCGGGCGGTGTCTGAATCAGACCGCGCCGGCACCGGCGATGCGGGGCTGTTGGATCCACACGCCACAAGCGGCGATGCCGCCGGCGGCCGCGTCCGTCATTCCTGACGATACAGAGTTACCTCGAGATACGCCGGTTCCGGCGATACCCGCCGGCCGGCGTCGCCAATTGCGGCGATGGCCGATCGTTTTCACTTCCACATTCCCATTTTCACGTCCAACAGCGTTGCGAGGAACCGCCCATGACAAAGCGACCCCTATTGATGATTCACGGCTACAACCACCGGCCGGACCACCCGAAGCACGGACCGCACCGACCGGGCGGCAATTTCGATATATGGCCGCAAATCTTCACGGATCACGCGCCGCTTTTCCTCGAATGGGATTCGGCATTGCAGGGCCGCGATTTGTGGCGCGCCATGCGGAACGGCTGCTGGAACACGTACAATTTCGCCTATTCGCGCCTGGCGCCGGCGGCCGTAGAGCAGGCAAACGATATGGTGGCACCCGTCGACGGTCCGATTGATATCGTGGCGCACTCGCTCGGCACCCGCGTGGCGTTGTTGCTGTTGACGTTGCGGCCGCACAAATTCGACCGGGTGCTGCTGATGAACGGCGCGGAAACGGTCTATATCGCAAATCGGATTATCCGGAACTATCCGGATATCCGGTTCAAGAATGTCGCGGTGCGCACGGATGATGTTGTCGCCGGGCTGGGCGCCTGGTTCGAACCGCGGCCCGGGCGGCATCCGTGCATCGGGAACGGCATCGGCGGCCGGTTGCCGCTCGACAACCTAAACGAAGTCATCTTGGACGATCCGGTGCAGAAAGATTATTACCACCGGAATTATGGCTGGCGGATCGATGGCGACAATCCCGATTCGCGCGGCGATCATTCCTACAGTTTTCTGAATAAGAACAATTGGCCATTGCTCCGCGCGCTGTTGGCGGACGATCTATAGCGCCTCGATCGAGGAAATTCGACGATACACGGGCGGCCGGCGGGAATTCCTGCCGGCCGCTTTTTTTATGTTTGGGAATTGGTGGGGTGAACAGCGAACAAAGTTCACGCTAACTTCACGCTATAGGATGCCGTGTTCTGCATTCGTTTACCGTATTCTGCCGCGGGCGCCGCCGGCATGCGTTCGGTATAAATGATATATTTCAAAGGGATAAATGGTGCCGCCGCACAGAATTGAACTGTGGACCTCGCCCTTACCAAGGGCGCGCTCTACCCCTGAGCTACGGCGGCATCGGGCAGCCTTATGCCATAGGCTCGCGGCGTGGGCAAGGCGTCAGCGCGAGAGGTAGCTATGTCAGCCTTTGTCCAACGGGGCGTCTTCGAAGCGCTGAATTAAAGAGCGAAACTGATCGGGCAACGGGGCCGATTTGTGTGTTTCGGGGTCAGCATTGACCCAAACCGCTTCACCAAATGTCAGGAGCCTATTGCCGCCTTTGTGGTAGATCTCATTGACCAGGGTCGCGCTGCTGCGGCCGAGGCGTGATGTCCGGACGTAGACATCGATCTGGTCGTCGAATCCAATTTGAGCCTTGTATTCGACGAGGTTGCGGACCGTATGGAAGTAGGTCCCGGCGAGCGGATCTTGTCCATCTTTTGCCGCTCGCACGGCACGGAAATATTCGGCCATTGCCGTATCGAAATAGGTTAGATAATGGGCGTTGAATACGATGCCTTGCCCGTCGATTTCGGCATACCGAACTCGAATGGGAAAGGAGAAGTTAAAGTCGGATTTGGGCATTTGCCGGTAAAGTCCGTGAATTGATTGAGTGTATCGCGGCGCTTGCCGCGCGGCGTGGGAATATGCAGGATGCCGGCGTCAAAGGAAATACCGCGACTCGGATTGCTTTATGACAAGATTGCCAAACAAAGGCAGCAATGGTGACGTCCCATCGGCGCGCGCGAAATCTCGCGAGCGCGAGGAACGCCTTGCGTTGGAATTGCGGCGTAACTTATTGAAACGGAAAGAGCAAATGCGCGCCCGCGACGCTGAGGGAACCGTCGGCGACGATACCGATCACTGAGCGCCGGGCATCGGGCCGCCACGCCTTGTGATCGCCATATTCCTACAGTAGAACGTTTACAAGCGCTTCAGCCGGCGGCCCCTGCCGCCCTTGCTTGGGGCATCGGGGGAATGTGAAGTATGGCGCCACATGATTTGCCGGAAGATTTGCGGGCCGCGACCCAGACACGGACGCCATCTGTGACAGCGGCCATCGGGAGGGGGGGGATGGATCAAATACGCGTATGCGGCGGCAAGCCGCTGCAAGGCGAGATCCACATCAGCGGTGCCAAGAATGCCGCGCTTCCGTTGATGGCGGCGAGCCTTCTGACTGATGAGACCTTGACGCTTACCGGAGTCCCGCATCTGGCGGATATCGCTACGCTCGCCAATCTTTTGGTGCAGCATGGCGTCGAGATCGGCATGAATGGCGAAGGCGCGGCCTGCGACGGACGGGAACTGGCGCTGAAGGCCTCCTATATCGTCAATACGACAGCACCCTATGACCTGGTGCGCAAGATGCGCGCCAGCGCCCTGGTTTTGGGACCGCTTGTCACACGTTGTGGCGAGGCGCGTGTTTCCTTACCAGGCGGTTGTGCTATCGGAACGCGGCCGCTCGATCTTCATATAAAGGGATTACAGCAGCTAGGCGCGGAAATCGGGCTGGAGAACGGCTATATCGAGGCCCGCGCGCCGAAAGGGCTGGTCGGTGCCGAGATTGCGTTTCCTTTTGTGTCCGTCGGCGCAACGGAAAATTTGATGATGGCCGCTTGCCTGGCTCAAGGCGAAACAAGGCTGGTCAACGCCGCACGGGAGCCCGAAGTCGCGGATTTGGCAAAATGTCTTGTCGCAATGGGGGCCAATATCGACGGTGTCGGAACGGATACAATTGTCGTCCAGGGTGTTTCCCGTCTGCATGGCGCACATCATCATATCATTGCCGATCGCATCGAAACCGGAACCTATGCGATGGCCGTGGGCGCGGCTGGCGGCGCGGTGGAGTTGATAGGCGCGTCCTTGGAGTTAATCGGTGTTGTGGCCGACACGTTGCGTGCCGCGGGTTTAACGCTCGACGCCACAGACCGCGGTCTGCATGTGACGTGCGAACCCGGCGCTCTGGTTGGTACGGACGTGATGACAGAGCCGTATCCCGGGTTTCCGACCGATCTGCAGGCGCAAATGATGGCGCTGATGTCGGTGGCGCAAGGCGCTTCAATGGTTACGGAAACGATATTCGAGAACCGTTTCATGCACGTCCCGGAATTGTCTCGCATGGGGGCGAATATAAACTTGCATGGCGCTTCAGCGATGATTCGGGGCGTGCCGCGACTGACAGGGGCACCGGTAATGGCGACCGATTTACGGGCGTCCGTAAGCCTCGTTCTTGCGGGCTTGGCAGCGTCTGGGGAAACCACGATTGGCCGCGTCTATCATCTTGATCGCGGATACGAGCGGCTGGAAGAAAAACTTTCTGCCTGCGGTGGGGAGGTCGAGCGGATAAAGGCCGCCCGATGACGGAGAACACGCCGAGGCCTCTAAAGCTGCGCGCGCGCGGTGTCGAAGATCTGTCGATCATCTCCGCGGCAATGCAGGACGCATTGGTGCCCTTGGGCGATATCAGTCATATTCCCGATGAAAAAAGCTTCGTGATGGTTGCCAATCGTTTTTGCTGGGAAGGTGATGGCAGCCAACCGGAACGGACTCATGCGGGCCTTCGGTTCGATGCGGTGCGTCGCGTTCAATATCGGGGGATTGACCGTTCCAACCGTTCCCAATTCCTGTCGCTCTTGACGATAGCGTATGATGGCGCCGATACCGACGACGGTATCGTAGTAATCCATTTTTCCGGCGATGCGGCGATTCGGCTAGAAGTCGGGGGTCTATATTGCATTCTTGCGGATCTTGGGCAGCCTTGGCCTACTCAATGGACGCCGGAACATAACGCGGATTAAGCGTCGATCGATTAAGTTCCGGCACATCGGTCGGCGCTAAGCAAATTTTGACGCATTAGATCTAAAATTTGTTGTTTGCGCTTTATTTTTACTCGGAAAAAATGCATTTTTCTTTTGTCACTGCTTTAGCGCAGACGCGTTGAGAGTTGAAATGAGCACCTGTGGACCGTATTGAACCTTCTTCTCCATTTACCCGATTTATGCGGCCGAGCGGTTCGTCCTTTATTGTCCTTTTTGCGCTCGATTCGCTCGCGAGGTCGATGCTGGTTACGATCGTGCCACTGCAGGCGTTTGCAATATTGGGTGATGCCCAAAAGGTAAGCCTTTTATACTTTTTTGTAAGCGTGTCGGGCTTGACCGGCAGCATGCTTATGCCCTGGCTTGTCCGTCAGTTTAGCCACCATAGGACACTTATAGGCGGTTCGTGCTGCATGGTGGCGTCGGCGATTTTGCTGTCCTACCATTCGCTTCCCTATTTTATACCCGGGCTGGCGCTGCAAATGTTCGGTGCTGCTTCGATTGCGATTTGTCTTAATTTATATGTGCAAAGACACATTCCTCGCCACGATTTTACGCGATTTGAACCTCTCCGGATTGTTTTCTCTGGCTGCGCTTGGGTGATTGGACCGGCTCTCGGAGTCTATCTCGAAAATCATGTTGCGATTTGGCTGCCCTACGGCATCGCGGCCTTGATTTCGCTGATACAGTTGACGTTTTACCTTTCGATGCGAATGGGGCAACGACAGATTGAGGTTAGCGTTATTACGCAACAAGCCAATCCAATTCGCTTCGTCGGACGCTTTTTCCGGCAGCCCAGGCTGATATTGGCCTGGATCCTTTCTGTTACGAGAGCGGGCTGGTGGGGTTTGTTTTATATTTATGGACCGATTTACGTAGTATCGAACGGACTCGATGCGGACGCTGCCGGGAAAATTTCGTCGATCGGCGCCGCCGGCATGCTGACTGTCATTTTCTGGGGATGGGTTGGCAGGCGTATCGGTATACGAAATTTGGTGACGATGGGGTATGCTTTGGCTGGCGCTTTAACATTGGCGGTCGCCACGACGTCGGATTTGCCGTGGGTCGGCGCGTGCCTGCTCATCGCCGCGGCAGTGTCGACGTCAATTATCGATAGTAGCGGGAATGTTGCTTTCTTACGGGCCGTCCGGCCGCGGGAAAGGTCGGAAATGACGACGGTCTATTCCACTTATCGGGACATGTCCCGCCTGACATTTCCGGGAATATATTCCCTGCTTTTAAT
>JAJFJB010000512.1 GCA_021774435.1 Alphaproteobacteria bacterium | reverse complement strand
ACGTCGTCCGGCCCGATATCGTCGGCGAAATCTTCTGCCATGGCGCGCACCGCAAATGGCATGGCCCCCATGTGAATCGGCGTGCGTTCCGCCTGTGCGACAACCTGCGCCGCGCCATCCAGAACGACGGCGGAGAGATCGCGCGACTGGTTGAGCAGCGGCGAGAAGCAGGTCCGCACCATGGTCTCGACGACTTCCTCGGTCACGGCCAGCAGCTTGTGGCGCACCACCGCGAGGGTCAGCGGATCGATCGCGCTCATGCGCGGCCTCCCTTATTCGTTACGATAAGACTGCCATAGGGGTCGACGTCGGCGGCGCTATCGGGCGGCAGGACCACCGTCGTCGATTCGGAATCGATCAGCGCCGGCCCCTCAAGCCGCATGCCCGGCGTCAGGCCATCGAACCAGTAAGACGGCGTCTCGACCCAATCCCCGAAATAGACATGCCGCGCGCCGCGCATGACGGCCGCGGGGTCGGCACCCGTATTCTCGCCTCGCGGCAATGAAAGGGAAGGCAAAACACCATAAGCGACCAACCGGCAGGTATCGACGACGATCGCATCGCGCTCATGCAGATGCTGATAGAGGTCCGAATAAGCGGCTTCGTAGTCTGCCACCAGCCAGCCGATGTCATCGCGCCTGTCGAGATCCGACAACGGAATCGGCACCGTATAGACCTGCCGCATATAGCGGCAGTCGGCGAAGCGGGCGAACCGCGTTTGAGCGGGCTCGAAACCCGCGTCACGCAAGACGTCGCGGGCTTCCGCCTCCAGTTCCGCAAAAACGGCGCTGATATCGCTACTCTTCAACGCTACCATCCGACGCCCATAAGCACGCTGGAAATCATGCCGAACGTCAGCGGCAAGGAACCCGAGCGCTGAAAGCACGGAGGCCTCGCGTGGCACAATCGCGCGCGGGAATTCCAGCTCCAGTGCAACGGCCGCCGCATGCAAACCGCCGGCCCCACCGAAGGAAAAGATCGTAAACTCGCGCGGGTCGAGGCCGCGGCGCACCGTATTTGCGCGAATGCCTTCCGCAATCCGCGCGCTCGCCAGCGCATTGACTGCCAAGGCAGCGTCTTCCACCGACAAGCCCAAGGGCCGCGCGATGTGCCGCGCCATGGAATTCGCAGCCAGATCGCGGTTGAGATCAAGGCGTCCGCCGAGAAAAGATTCCGGCGCGATCAGACCGAGCACGAGATTGGCATCGGTCAAGGTTGGCAGTTCACCGCCGCGCCCGTAACAGGCCGGCCCCGGCACCGCACCGGCGCTGTGCGGCCCCAGGTCGAGAATGCCGCCCGGATCGATCCAGGCGATGCTGCCGCCGCCCGCGCCGAGCGCACTTGCAGCAGGGCCTTCCGCGCCGATCGGAGACGACCTGACGGCAATACTGGACAAGGCACAGGACGGTAGCGATCTGAGCGAAGCCGAAGTCGTCCGCTTGTTCGAGGCCCGGGGCACGGAAGTGGCAGCCGTCTGCAACGCCGCCGACGCACTGCGCCGCGCCGTGAACGGCGACACGGTTACCTACGTCGTAACGCGTAACATCAACTACACGAATGTCTGCTATTTCAAATGCCAGTTCTGCGCCTTTTCCAAGGGTAAGTTGAGCGAAAATCTGCGTGGTAAGCCTTACGACCTGGATATCGATGAGATAACCCGGCGCGCTTTGGAAGCCTGGGAGCGCGGTGGCGTCGAGGTCTGCATGCAGGGCGGGATTCATCCCGAATATACCGGCGAGACTTATCTGGAAATCTGCCGCGCGGTGAAGGCGGTGACGCCGGACATGCATGTGCATGCCTTCTCGCCGCTTGAAGTCTGGCAGGGGGCCAAGACGCTGGGCCTGGCTTTGCCAGATTACTTGAAAATGCTGCTGGATGCGGGGCTCGGCTCGCTTCCCGGCACGGCTGCCGAGGTACTTGACGACGAGGTTCGTGCGATCCTCTGCCCGGACAAGGTCAATACCGCCCAGTGGCTCGAAGTCATGGAAGCGGCCCACACCGCCGGACTACGCACGACCGCGACGATTATGTATGGCCATGTAGACCGTCCGGAACATTGGGCGCGCCATCTGCTGCGCTTGCGCACGCTTCAGAAACGCTCCGGCGGCTTTACCGAATTCGTGCCCTTGCCGTTCGTTGCCGAGGAAGCGCCCCTCTATCTCAAAGGGCAGGCGCGGCGGGGACCGACATTCCGCGAAGCGGTCTTGATGCACGCGGTGGCACGGTTGGCGCTGCATCCGCATATCCCGAGCATCCAGACTTCCTGGGTCAAGATGGGGCCGGAAGGCGTCAAGGCGTGCCTCAATGCGGGTGCGAACGATCTCGGTGGCACTCTCATGAATGAAACCATTACCCGCGCCGCCGGCGCCGCGTTTGGTCAGGAAATGCCGCCTGAAGCTATGGAACAAATGATCCGCGACCTCGACCGCACGCCCAAGCAACGCACGACCCTTTATGCCGATGTGCCCTCGGTTCAGACCGATGCGTCTTTCGGCGCGGCGGAACTGGGCGATGTCGTCAACACCCCGGCCCGTAAATACGAACGGCGCAGCGAACCCCGCGTGCTGCACCGTCCCGGCCTCGACGCCGCCGATTGACCGCGCCAACGAGACGGCAGCCTTCATGGCGTCATTCCCGCCTTGTCCGGGAATCCGGCCGGTCGTGCGGGTGTGCATCGTTCTCTGAATTTCGGATCAAGTCCAGGATGACGGTGAAGTGGGCAGGGAACGCGTTGCGCCCATGATCTCCTTCCGTCCGCTATCCCCGGAGGACTTCCCCATGCTGCTGGACTGGCTGCAGCGGCCCCATGTCAAGCAATGGTGGGATAACGGCGACGACACACTGGCAAAAGTCGCCGCACACTATTCGATGGATCCTGATGAAACGCGGCGCTTCATCGTCTTGGCCGACGGTGCGGCAGTTGGCTATTTCCAGTACTCCCGGCTTGATCCCGCTCAGGTCGGCACCGACCAATTCTTGGCAGACGCCGGCACTTTGTCCCAGGGTCTCGGAACGAGGTGCCTAAAGGACTTCGTCGCTTTGATCGCTCGGAACGAAGCCTTCGAGACGATTTCCGTTGATCCGCATCCGGAAAACCGGCGTGCGATCCGTTGCTACGAGAAGTCCGGCTTCCGCCATGACCCAGTGCGATCGGACGCAAACACCTATTTCATGGTAAGAGAGCGAGAGGAGGCCGCATGACCAGCATCATCGACTACACCGCTTTATCGTTTCCAGTCCGCAATAACCTCGCGGCGGCCCATCGCCGCGGATGGGAACGGTTGGCTGCGCCGGGAACCTGGTGGGACGGCACGACGCGAGTTGCCATTGCCGCCGAGGCACGCCGCGCTCGAACCTGCGATTTTTGCCTGCAGCGCAAGGACGCGTTGTCGCCGACTGCGGTGCAGGGCAAACATGATACGGCGGACGATCTCCCCGAAGCACTCGTTGAAGTCATACACCGCGTCGCGACGGACCAGAGCCGCCTGACCCGCGCTTTTTTTGAGACTGCGCTGGAAAGCGACTTGTCCGATGGCGAGTACGTTGAAACGATTGGTGTGATCGCCACGGTCTTTGCCATTGACGGATTTACCCGCGCGATCGGCTTGCCGGCCTTCGCACTGCCCGAACCGCAGCCCGGCGAACCAAGCCGCCATCGTCCCGCCGGTGCAAAGACTGATCACGCCTGGGTGCCGAGAGTCGCGCCGGAGGATGTAACGGAGGCCGAAGCGGGGCTCTATGACGGCCTCGCTGGGGCCAATATCCATCGTGCGCTCAGTCTGGTTCCCGCCGAAACGGTTGGGTTTTTCGACATCGACGCCGCGCAGTATTTGCCGGATGCGCAACTGCGCGATTACGGCACGGAGTATCGCGACCTGAGCCATGTTCAGATCGAACTGCTGGCCGCGCGAGTCTCCGCGCTAAACCAGTGCGTCTATTGAACCACCAGCCATGCCGTGCTGCTCCGTGGGAGCGGCCAACATTTCGGGATCGATTACGATCTTCAAAGCATTCACGGTGCGCAGGAGGATCGTATTCCGCACGCGTCTGAACTCCTGGCCTATGCCGATGCATTTCACGCCGGGGACACAGCCGCTCTTGATGCCGCGCGTGCGGCGCTGCATGCCGCCATCGGGGACGCTGCACTGGTCGATGCGGCAGGTATCGCCGGCATCTTCGACGCGGTCGTCCGGGTCGCCGATGCGACGGGTACGCCGCTCGAAGACTATAAGGTTGAAGTGTCCGAGGACATTCGCAAAGAACTTGGAATCAATGATTTCCCGTCCGCGCGGGAGGTCTGATCAGCGCATCGCACGGTACACGGCGTCGGCCGCGTCGAGGAAGCGGTCGTCCTGGCCGAGATGCCCGATGACCTGCAGCCCGATCGGCAGGCCTTGCGGTCCGGTGAAAACTGGCAGGTTGATCGCCGGACCATAAAGCCCGGTCCAAATACGATTGAAGGGCGGTTCGCCGATCGTCGTTATGTCGGCGGGGGCCTCGCCGGGCGCGCTTGGTGTGATGAGCACATCCCATGCTTCCAAATCTGCAGCATAGCGGTTCCGATAGTCCCGCAGGGCGGCAAGACCGGCTTGATATTGGCTTGCCGTCACCTTCACGGCGTCCGGCATCCGGTCTTTGCCAAGCTTGTCGCTCAACAGTTCCGGATAGTTGATCAGTTCGTAGGATAGCGTTCGGGAAAACTCATAGCTCGAAACCGCATCGAACCCCTCCATGACGGTATCGAAACCGTCCGGCAGGTTGAAATCCCCGACAGTGGCGCCCGCGGCGGACAGGTCGCGCGCCGCGCCTTCAAGACAGGCCTGCGTCGCTTCGTCGGCGAGATGCCAGTTCGGCGTGCGGCAGAGCCCGATGCGCAGGTCGCCAATCGCGGCTGTTTGTATCGGGCGATAGGAATCGCCGGTCAGGACCGCGCGCAGCAGCGCTTGATCTTCCATGGTCCGGCTCATCATGCCGAGCGTGTCGACGCTGCGGGTGTTGTCGTGCACGCCGAGCGGATTGTAGTCGCCATAGCTGGGCTTGTAGCCGATACAACCGCAAAATGCGCCGGGCCGCACGATGGAGCCGCCGGTCTGGGTGCCGAAGGCAACCGGCACCATGAAATCCGTCACCGCCGCTGCCGAGCCGCTCGATGACCCCGCCGGAGAGTGCGCCGGATTATGCGGGTTTTTCGTCTTGCCCGCATGCTGGGCCGCGAATTCCGACGTCACCGTCTTGCCCAGCGTCAGCCCGCCGGCACCCCGGACCAGAGTGACGCAGGGGGCGTCCGTGCAGGGCTGATTGTCCTTATGGATTGGAGAGCCGTGCCGGGTCGGCATATCCTTGGTGTCGATAATGTCTTTGACGCCGATCGGCACGCCAT
Organism: Alphaproteobacteria bacterium; assembly: GCA_021774435.1. Taxonomy (GTDB): domain Bacteria; phylum Pseudomonadota; class Alphaproteobacteria; order UBA8366. Next base: position 4,012 of record JAJFJB010000512.1, on the reverse strand, counting down.
GGATCAGCCCCTTAGACGGGGTTGCATCAATAGCCCGGGCATTGGTGAGCGCCTTGTCCGGGTCGAGATACTCCCAGGCGTCGACCAAGGGCTCCCGTTCCGCGATGCGGTCGAGCAGGGCGCGCGTTACTGCTTCGCATGAGATCTCGCCGGCATCGATCTTGGCGGCGATGTCGGTGGCGGAGAGTCTTGTCAGGTCCATGGGCTTCGCCTTGCTGAGATTGGGGTATGGGGGACAACGTGGTACCTCAATCCCCGAAACGCACGCCTTCCTTGAAGATCACGGGCACGTGCTTGTTTTCCTTGGTGTCGCCGACCAGCGGCTTGCCGTCGCGGCCAATGCGGTCGTCCTTGGCCTGGCCCTGGAAATTCGGCGTGCCGATGCGCAGCATGACGAGACATTCGTCGGTGCTGGTGGCGTTGAAGCGGTACAGCATGCCTTTGGGCATCATGAAGCCCTGGTTTGCCGCGACGGACTGGGTTTCGCCGTCGGGGCCATAGAAGAGGGCACTGCCTTGGAGAATGACAAAGACATGATCTTCGTCCGGATGCGCGTGCAGCTCGTTTTCGCCGCCCGAGGCATAGACTTTCAGGCGCACTGACAGATCCTCGGTCGCCGCCAGCACCGTATCGGTCCGGCCCTGTTCCAGCATTTGCGCCTTCATGCTGAACAATGTCGGCTTCGAGGTCTCGGTCGCGGCGAGCTGATCCTCGAAAATCGATTGCGACGAGAGGGAAGGCTTGGGGATCGGGGCGTCATCCATGGGTGTATCTCCGGTTTGGATTGCATCGCGTGGGCTGTTCCCAGCTTAGCCCAAATATCCCGTGATCGCACAAGAACCGCCGCGAAATCGCCATCGACGCCGCAATCATGCCTTAAAAAGGGCTTGGTGTGGAGGTTGGATGGCCGTGAGGAGAGGCGGGATGTTCATCGGTCATTTGCCAAGTACTTATCTAGCCTTCAAGCTCGCTGCGCCGCGAAGCCTGTCGAACGCCGCATTCAAGGCGGGCATGCTGGGCGCGGTCCTCCCCGATATCGACATGCTGTGGTTCTACGTCGTCGACAATCGCGGCCATCACCATCACGAATATTTCACCCACCGGCCCGCTGTCTGGTTAGGGTTGCTGATCTTGTGTGCCCTTCTCATGTGGTCGACACGCACCCGCCACGCCCCGGCGGGTATAGCGCTCTGCGCCGGCGCGCTAACGCATATGGTGTTCGATAGCATCGCCGGCAGTATCGGCTGGCTCTGGCCTCTGTCGGACGCCGCCTTTCCACTGGTTATCGTTCAGCCCACCCACTCGCACTGGATACTTTCGTTTCTGGCGCATTGGACGTTCAAAGTCGAGATCGCGGTGATGGTCGTCGCGGCTATTGTCTATCTTCGAAGTGCGTCGAAAAAATCGGATGGCGGGTGTTTTTAACCAGAACCCCGTGCTGAAATCCCCACCCCCGGCGCGGGCCGCTCGTACAGCACGTCGCGCCTGAAGCGGAACAGCTCCGCCGGTCGCCCTGTGCGGGTCCTGTCCTGTTTGCCGGTTGGCTCGACCAGCTTGTTGTTGGTCACCAGGCGGCGGAAATTCTGTTTGTGCAGGCTGACGCCGGCGAGGCTTTCGGCGGTTTGCTGCAGCTGTAACAGCGTAAAAGTCTCGGGCAGCAATTCGAAGACCACGGGGCGGTACTGCAGCTTGCCGCGGATCCGGCCTAGGGCCGTCGCCATCATGCGCCGGTGATCGAGCGCGGCGAGGAGGCCGGTGGCGGCGCGGGCGGCGCGGCAAAGGCCGGTGTCTTGGGCGCCGTTACTGTGGCTATCGCGGTCACGGACGGCTTCCGCAACCAGACCGGCTTCGTAGAGGACCTCATAGCGTTCCAGGACGCGTTCCATGTCCCAGGTTGCGTCGTCGGCACCAAAAGTGATCGAGAGTCGCTCCTTGCGCGCGGTGCGCTCCGCCGCATCGGCACTGCCGATGGCCCAATGTTCGAGGGCCGGCAGGATCGCCTGATCGATGATCGCGGGACGGCCGTGGCGCCAGTCCTCCCAGGGCAGAAAATCGTAACAATAGCGCCACGCGGCATCGCCGGACGGCGGCGCCTCGCGCACCAGGGCAAGATAGCCGACCGAAATTACCCGCGGTCCCCCAGTCAGTTCGCGCGGATCGCGGAATCGGTCGCCGAAGGTATAGAGCTGTTCGACATAGCCGATCGGCAGTCCGGCCTGTTCGTCGACCCAGCCGCGCAGGGCGATTTCGAGGGTGCGGTGGTGGTCCGGCTCGAACGGGCCGAAGGGCAGGGCCGGGCCGTCGTGGTCAGGCGGCTGGCTGTGATGTTCGAGGACCAGGAACCGCGGTACCTCGTCGGTGACGGCGATGATGACCGCGTTGAGGACGAGCAGGGTGGTTGCGCCGGTCATGCGTTGGCCGCGGGCGTTTGTGTTGACCTGTTCCGTTGTTCGGTTGCACCGTTGTTCCCTTCACCCAGCCCTATCCCCACGGAGAGGGTATAAGAACAGCTACGGCATTCCCCCTCTCCTTGGGGAAAGGATTGGGGTGAGGGGAAATCTCGGCGCATTTCGCTTTCGGACCGTGCTACTACGAGTCCGCTCGTGCCAACGCCTGGTCGAGGTCGGCGATGATGTCGGCCTCGCTCTCGATGCCGATCGACAGCCGCACGACTTCCGCGCCGGCGCCGGCTGCTGAGAGCTGCTCCTCGGTGAGCTGACGGTGCGTTGTCGAGGCAGGGTGAATGACCAGCGAACGGCTGTCGCCGATGTTGGCCAAATGACTGAACAGTTCGACCGACTCGACCAGCTTGACCCCGGCATCGTAGCCGCCTTTCAGGCCGACGGTCATGACCGCGCCGGCACCCTTCGGCAAATAGTGCTGGCCCAACTTGTAGTACTGATCCGTTTCCAGCCCGGCATAGGAAACCCAGTCCACGGCCGAATGCCCGGAAAGATGTTTCGCAATCGCCAGCGCGTTGGCGCAGTGCCGGTCCATCCGCAAGGGCAGGGTTTCGATGCCAAGCAGGGTCAGGAAGGCGTTCATCGGGGCTTGCGAGGCGCCCAGGTCGCGCAAACCGATGGCGTGGCCGTAAATTGTGTAGGACAGCTCGCCGAAGGTCTCCGCGAAGGTGAGGTCGTGATATTCCGGTGCGGGTTTTGACAGGCTCGGGAACTTGTCATTCTGCATCCAGTTGAAGGTGCCGGAATCGACAACGACGCCACCAACTGCCGTGCCATTGCCGGAGAGGAATTTGGTCGTCTAATGAACAACGATATCGGCGCCGAAATCGAACGGGCGGCATAGATAGGGTGTCGCCATCGTATTATCGACGATCAGCGGTATGCCCGCCTCGTTCGCGATAGCGGCAATGGCTTCCATATCCATGACCACGCCGCCGGGATTGGCGAGGCTTTCGATGAAGATCGCGCGCGTCTTGTCCGTCAGGGCGCGGCGGAAATTCTCCGGGTCTTCGGTTTCGACGAACTTCGCACCCCAACCGAACTTCTTGTAGCTGTGGCCCATTTGATTGATCGAGCCGCCATAAAGTTTGTTGGCGGCGATAATTTCATCGCCGGGTTGCATCAAGGGAAACAGTGCCAGGATCTGCGCCGCGTGACCGGAGGCCGTCGCCGTGCTGCCGACACCGCCTTCCAGCGCGGCGACGCGTTCTTCAAGCACCGATACGGTGGGATTGGTCAGACGCGAATAGATGAAGCCCGGGACTTGCAAATTGAACAGTGAAGCGGCGTGATCGGCATCGTCGAAGACGAAAGATGTCGTCTGATAAACGGGTGTCTGCCGCGCACCAGTGGCGGGGTCGGGTGCGCCGCCCGCATGGACGGCGAGGGTTTCGAAGCCAGGTTCTTGATCGCTCATTGTTCGTTTCCTTCGTTGACGCCGATTACAGCTTGCGGCGCTTGCTTGAAATGACCTTGGAATTGAAGCCGTTCCACGACAACTCGCCATTGAGGCGGGCATATTCCACCTTAGGGCAGCGGTCCATGACGAC
>JAJFJB010000511.1 GCA_021774435.1 Alphaproteobacteria bacterium | reverse complement strand
CATACATCGTCATGGAATACGAGGATGCGGCGCCTCTCAATCGGCTTCTTGCAGAAGGGCAGCATTTCTCGGAAGAACGAATAAAAAAAATACTCTACCAATTGCTAGACGGGCTATCCCACCTGCATTCCGAAAAAGTTTACCACCGGGATATTAAGCCGCATAATATCCTGTTACGAGATGATGACACCCCGGTAATGATCGATTTTGGCGCAGCACGCCAAAGAGCCGTTTATTCGCAAGAAGGCGTTGCTTCAGAAGATTCATCGATCTTACCCTACACACCGCCTTACGCTCCGTTCGAGCAGTATCAGACAGATGGTGTTATAGGTCCGTGGACAGATATCTATGCGCTAGCGGTAACCCTTTACCAAATTGTTACCGACGATCACCTTCCCCCTCGGGCTCCTGAGCGGTACGAAGAAGATCTTTTCATTCCCGCACAGGAAGCCGCAGAGGGAAAGTATTCTCCTGATTTTCTTTTCGCAATTGATGCCGCGCTTGAGAAGAATGTGAATGACAGACCGCAGTCAATTGCAGATTGGCGTCGTCTATTCGCAGGGTCAAGGACACCGGTCAATGTGGAAACCGGAAGTTTGGATTGGGTTTTTGAAGGCGAAAACGGAAAAGGACGCAACATCAGATTTGAACTTGTTGCCGAAGACATGTCAGAAGCCGACGAAGAAGGTTGGGTTTCGATTGGACGCCATCCTGAACTTTGCACACTTTGGTTCGGATATGATGATGTAACAATATCGAGGCAGCATGCGGATTTGAGCCAGGGACCAGAGGGCTTATTGATCCGGGATCACAATTCTAGCAATGGGACCTGGCTCAATGGGCGGTCTTTAGCGGCTTGGGAACCGTACCTTGTTTCCCATGGCGCAGAAATTCGTTTAGGAAGCACACGCGTCACCGCATTTAACAAATTCGACCCACGGGCCAAAAAGAATAGTCATAGCGATACCGATATGACGGATAGCCGAAGTCCCGCAATTAGAGAGGGACTGGTATTCCGTAATTCATTTAATAATCATACAGAAATTATTTCGCCCAAGACTTGGCTTTGGACATTATTATTCGGACCGTTTTATTTCGCCATAAAAGGTATCTGGGCCCATTTTTTTATCTGGTGGCTGGCACTGTTAAGCCTTGTTTTAGTTGCGGCAAATATTCCATCCTACTACCAATTCTTTGAGATTCCGGTCGGTTTGGCCCTGGTTATCATCGCAGCCGGTTTACACTGTCTTGTTTATCCATATTTCAGCAAACGTATTTTCCAACACCATTATCTTCGCCTCGGTTATGCGGATATAAGCGCATCTGCCGATCCCGAGGACAACGACAGCAATGCTAGTGGCCTATAATCATTAAAATACGATCCGTCCTCATCTCTTGTTTGACATTTAGAAATGACAATTATAAGCATAATAGGTCATATACTTAACCATAAGTTCAAATTTCAATTAACTTTCTAAATAAAGACTGTTTGTTATTTGGTATTAAGAAAAAGTAATGTCTCAAATACACTTAGGTATTCAATAATATTTAAAAAAACTGAAATTTTCCCGAATATTTTCCTATTCTATTTAGTATTTACTTAAAACTATAACGGCCGACAATGCCGAAACGCCTAATCCACAAGCACGGAAGGGTATCGTTAAACTCAAAATCGATCCGCAGTTTGCGAACTATCGAATCTTCGGCGCGAAATTTAAATGATATCTAGCAACATTTCCCGGGGAATTTAGCGCTCCGGTATCCTGTTTCGGTTTCACTCAACTGAGCACGCGCCAATCAGCTTTAATTGAGCCACGCCAGTAGAAGAGCATCAGAAAAAATACCGCCAAGCTTGCGAGCGTGGGTGTATTTGATAGACTATTACTCCTTGAGGTGGATTAAGGACAATTCGGATGTCAATGACCGATGACTCTTGGCATGTTTATGCGCTGAAGTCTGGTACATGCATTGGCGACTACGAAATCGAACGCACGTTGGGAGATGGCGGGTTCGGTCTTGTATATCTTGCAACCGAGCGCGAATTGGGCGGCAGGTTTGCGATCAAAGAATATCTGCCAAACGAATTTGCGGTGCGTGTCGATGGCTCCACTGTTTCGGCGGTCAATGCCCAGAACGAAGAACCTTATAAATGGGGATTAGATAAATTCCTGGAGGAAGCACGAAATTTGAGGCGGCTTGCGGACCCCAAGCGCCACGACAATATCGTGGAAGTCCGGCAGTTTATTCGAGACAATAATACCGCCTATATGGTCATGAGTTACGAAGAAGGCGATGACCTCGAAGACTATCTGGCGGAAAGAGATGGCCCGCTTCCCCAAAAAAAGATCGAAGAGTTGATTTTTCCTTTGTTGGATGGCTTAGCCCATGTCCATCGGCTCAGGATTTTCCACCGCGACATTAAGCCAAGAAATATCAAGATCAGACATGATGGATCGCCCGTGCTGTTGGATTTCGGCGCGGCGACGAACGAAATCTGTACCAAGACCAAATCCCGATATTCAGCGTGCACACCGCCTTATGCCGCCTTTGAACAGTACTCCACCATAATTTCACACGGCGCGTACACGGATATCTACAATATGGGGGTTACCATGTATCAGATGGTAACCGGCGACACGCCGCCAGAAGCGACCGACCGGGCCGCCATGGCCGCGAACGATGAAGATATGCCGCTGCTTGTCGATACCGTCCGACAGGGTTACGACAGGAATTTTCTGGAGGCCATTGACGCCTCCATGATGCTTCACGCCCGCGACCGCCCGCAATCCGTGGAAGAATGGCTGGAGATCTTCAAGCATGGTTCAAGCAGCGAACCCAAAACCATGCTCATTGCAAATGAAGAGCCTGCGCCGCCAATCGAAGATCAAAAGCAAATTGCCGAACCGAAACGAACTGTTGATCGCGAAAAAGAGGAAATCGCCGACATTCCCGCGGCGGTCACGACAAAGAAACCCTTTCCCTTCCTGCCAGTTGGCGTCACGGCTGCCGTTGTCGCGTCAATCGGCGTTGCCGCGGCCATGTATATGTCAGGACCGAACACGGAAGATGTGGTAACCCTTGCCGGTCCGCCCGGCCTCCATCTAAAAGAGGATGTCCGAAAGGGAGAGACGCTTAGCGCGGAAATGTTCCATGCGATTACCCCGACTAATTCTTTAGAGAAAGATGTTCCGGTTGCGTTTGCACAGGTGGACGGAGGCTGTTTGGTAAAAAACATAAAAGCGGGTCAAATCATGTCCTGGAACGAAGTCGGTATTCCAGACGCAGCGGGTCGATGTGAACCATGATCGATACCAACGTGTTCGCCATCAATATCCCCGTTGACCGCAGAGACAATGGCATCCCTGTGCGTTCGGTATTGAAATTGTCCGGCCGGGATCAGCGTTCTTAAACAAAATCGATGAACTACAGTCGCGAAGCTTGAGGGCGTTGGTGTGAACTGCCGTCTCCTAATTCAGATGAAAAGATTTACAGGAAGCAAAATGAATTCTCAGGCGCCAAAGATGTGGAGCTCAGCCGTCACTTTATTGGCATTCGTCGTGCTGACAACCGATGTGACAGGTCAATCGGCGTTTGCGAAGCAGCCCAAATTTAGAGACCCCAGCAAGGATTTGTTGACCACGCCTAAGCCGGCCCCTCCTTCGGCGCCTGCCGAACCCGAGCTGCAACCCCGTTTGGAAATGAAAAAGGTATGTGATCACGAGTTCATCTGGAATGACGATGACTCGGGCGCGGCGACCGACGGTGCGTTTTGGCGCCCCGAGGTTCCGAGCGGCTTCTTCTCGATCGGTGATTACGGGCAGGAAAATTATGACCCAATTTCCGGCTGCGTTACGGTCGTTCGTGAGGACCCGAAAACTGCCAATACAAGCCGACCGCTTCTAATACCTCCGGCAAGCATGGAAGAGATTTGGTTGGACAAAGGTACGGAAGGAATTAACAACGGCGGGTTTTGGCAACCAGAGCCACCTAGCGCCGATTTCGTCTGTCTCGGCAGCATTGTCAACGAAGGCTACTTCGAACCCAACCGCCGGCACGATTACCGGTGCGTTCACCGTTGTCTCGTCGAGCAAATCCCGACGCGGACCGAAGGTCCGCTATGGTCGGACAAAGATATGGACAATGAGAGCGATACGGGCGTGGTCGTGACCCGCTTGCACAATACCAACTCTTTTCGGGCTTTCGATACCCGCGATTGGCCGCTCAGGGAAAAGGTTTTTGATCTGAAGCTTAACGGCCAATGTTCCAAATAGAGTGCGACAGCCGCCCGCTCTATCGCACCATCACCAACATTCGGATCAAGCCTTCCTCCTTCGACGCGCCCTCATAGGCCTCGAGTGCCTTGCCAATGACCGCGCCCACGGACCGTTCGCGATGTGCACCGCGCATCGCCAATCCGCGCGCACTAGAGGACACAAGAAGATCGCCCGCTTGAATTGGTCCGCCTTCTAATGACACACGAACATAAGTCTGACCAACCATGGCTATAGGAAGGTCCGTCGTCCCATCATCTCGACGGCCAATAACAACCGCGTGTTCATATGGCCCCGCCCCGCTAATCACGCCCA
>JAJFJB010000052.1 GCA_021774435.1 Alphaproteobacteria bacterium | reverse complement strand
CGGTCCGCCATTTCACGGTATCCCCGCCGGTGGTTTGATAGCCACCCAGATCTCGAAAATTCGTAATTCCTTCCAGCTCGATACGCCGTTCCATCGATCAATCCTCTCCCGCCTTTGCTTAGGCATTCTATACATGATTTTCGGTAGGGCTTTATGCCGAAGCAAGGCTTTTGAAGCTCGCTTGACGCTATTAACGTTTTTACTACTATGAAAAGTTGTAAATTGAATCTACGTTGCGGTATTTCGCTCGAAGGATCAATCTTTACTACTATCAAAACCGCAATAGTCGAATTTCTCCGAACTACGATTCAATGCCCAACACGAAATGCAAATGTTCCGAAATTAGAATCGCGTTGAACGGAAAAAATATGAAGCCTTTTATTACTTTCGTCGCAATAGTGTTCCTTGTGATTGGATCAACGGCTATTTGGCCACTTCGTGCGGATACTAATGCCATAGAATTTAAAGATTCTCCTGACTTATTAAAAGAAATCAAACGGTTGGAAACCCTAACTCCTGAACAGAGCCCCGGGCTGCCAAAATATGAAGAGTCCGGCCACCAATACACAACCTACATTGTTGCAGTTCTGGCGGGTATCGAGTGGGAAAGAGCGCACAAGCTGGCTTATTTCGCTCAGTTTCCTGACGAGATTGACGATTACAGCGCAACATCCGTTGCGTTCGATCTTTCCGATATCGACTACCGCAAACAGATTATGTCGACACTTCATTCCTTGCATGGTGGAAATAACGAAGCTATTCGAAAAAGGCGCAAAGATTTGAAAGCGCTCGTTATGGACGGGATCAAAAACAGATCGTTAAAAGACTATCAGATCGGCCTCATCATCCATGCGTTCGCCGATTCATACGCTCACACCTTCGAAGAGGAAGGGGAACAGAAGGCGTTTGGCTATATTGTAGGCCATCTTTGGCATGGACATCAGCCAGATATTATTGTTTACGCTCCCGAAAAGTATAAGGAATATGCATGCGCACTTTTCCTGGCACTTTCATTGAAGAGATCATGCCTGCCAATACTTTCGGGATTGTTTGCGTTAATCGACAGATTGAAAATAAGCCGAAATGCGGAGTTACCGGAATTTAAAGAATTCGCTACAGAAGAACATGATTTTTTTAGCGAATTCTATGGGTTAAAAGGTGAAAGTTGGAAGCAGTCTGTAACAAAACAAGACGTTCTCGCGACACTCAATGCGATGGAGAGCAAATTTTCGATAGTCGATTAGTCATGACCAGCGATGTAGAAATGGCGGAACGGTTTCGATTTTCCTGAAACTGCTGTATGTCGGTAACCACTAAGCTGCCAGACACGTCCATCGAGGTATGTATCGAGTTCTCCAGTATTGGTGAAATCGAATAACGGAAATTTATCCGCTTCCCCCGAAAGTCCCTCGAGCACCGCCTCCGTGAAGCATCCATTCTTTTTTCCATCGCATTCAATCGAAAGATCTCCGCTAGCCGTGGATGCGAAAACATAAACGCCGAGGTCTGCAACGGCATTCGCGAAACTGGCAATGTTGGCCTTTGGCAAACCTTTTATGACACTACCGGCCCGGCATGCATCGATCATGAGAACCTTTCGACCCGGCAATTCGTCAATATAGTCAAGCAGTGTGTCTTCACTAATGGCGTAACTTTCCGGCAAGATCGACTCCGCGTCCGCCGGAATTAAGAAGAAACGGCGTGATTTTCTACCGCCACCCAACAGGCCATGTCCGGAAAAGAAGACAATTACGGTGTCCTCGGACTTTCCTTCAGAACGGCGCTGTTCAACAGTCATATCCACGTATAGCCGTTTCATTTCGGTAATTATATTGTGCTTAGTCGCCTGACCGTTAATAAGCGAGCGTATGTCCACGTCGCGATAGAGCCCTTTTTCCCCCACAGGTTGCGATTTTAACTTCTCCACCATATCGATGGCGTCTTGCGCCGCCCAGTTAAGCGCACTTGTTTTCCCTTCATAGTTTATGCCGATAACGAGCGCGAACAGCATCGGTTTAACGGGAGCTTCGACAGGCGCCTTTCCGGTCCATTTGAGCGATACCGTTTCTGCGACGCTCACTTGAGTGCCTGCGTATGCTTTCAAGCTCAGTAACGTATCTCGAGGAAGAAGCCTTACCCTCATACGAAGGCGTTTTCCCAACTCGGTATCCGTATCGAATTGACGTTGTCCAACGATGACACCATTGCTGCGGACGACCAGCTTCGTGACCTTCAACCCAGAGGGCGAACGAACCGAATACTCAACCTCAATTGTCTCGGCGAAAAAATCACTCCCGTCCCGCAAATTATGGAGCGTAACAACCGGCGGCAGGATTTCCGATATCGCATCCCGTTCGACACCAGCTTCCTTAATCGCCGATTCCTCATCCAATGTCTTGAGCACCCGCTTGACGATATCGGGCCTGTGAAATTGTTTGCGGAACCGGTGCACGGGGAAGAAATCCGCCGCCTGGCGCCAACCGCGATTGACATGCCAGCCAATCAGGTCTTCTCCTCCAACCGAAGCCATATAATATCCCGTGGGCGTCCAGGCGATCCAGCGCATGTCCTTCGAATGGACAAATAACGCAAGCAGTTCTTTGCCGTCAGAAAGACGATGCCACCGAATTGTGCCATCACTGTAGGCCGCTACAAAAAGCCTACCGTCGTTCGAGATATTGAGACCCAACACAGCGCTTTGCGCCGGGATGGCGCGCTTGGTAACAGGATCAATCCATAGCTCATTTCCTGACCGGTCAAACGCATGCAGACGCCAGGTAGTACCGAGAACAAACAGCTTCTTACTTGGTGCAACCGCAAGTGAAACTGCGGATTCATTGTCCTCCAGCATCAACTGATCGCCGTTCAGTTTGGGATATTGCGAATACTCCCAGTCTGTCACTTTCAGGCTCGTGGTATCGGCTTTGAACAAGTCGTCAGAAGTTCCCTTCGCCCTCACAAGACGCTCGCCCTCCAGATCGAATAAAACGGGATTTTTACCACCGTGTTCCAGCCCAAAACGTACGCGGGAACCGTCACGTGAAATAAGCAAGCCTCCCTCTTGCCCTTTATCGCGGCTCAATATCGCTGCTTCCTGATCGCGCCATTGTCGACGTTTGCCATCGGGATCCAGAAGCCCAAACGCGCCATTGGCCGCCATCGCAACGTTGGATCCACAGGGAAGCATATGCACGACAGAGCCAACGGGCGATAGCCGCAAAGTCGTATCAGCCGCTTTCTGCTGGCCTTTCTCATCCCAAATTTGAAGCGTCTTGGGGCCGACATCCTCCGTGGGACTCAACGCGGCAAAAAGCGTCTTGCCATCCATCGACCATGTAACAGCGGTAGAACCCGTCTTTTTGCTGAATTTTGTGTTTGTATCAGCGATAAAAAGCCGTTTGAGATTTCCTGTGTCGTAAATCGCTACGGCAGGTGACTCTTTGAAGCCAACCGCCAAACGGTCGCCCGTTGGGTGGATTGAAAGGGAAAGTGGATACTTACCAGCTGTCGTCTCAACAATTTTGTCCGGCTGTAGATGCGCGGCTCGCTTGAATGGTGGACTGTATCGGCGAAGTTTGCCATCGTAAGAGACCGTATATAGACGGCCCAGATCATCGAAAGCCGCTCCGTAGATGTCTCCGTTATATTGAGAATCTTTGCCGACAAGAGTCCAACTCGCCACATCCCAAACCCGAACACCATGGTTGGAATGGAGTCCTGCAACCAGATAATGGCCGTCTAGTGAAAAAGCCAAATGATGAATAACATTGCTAAGCCCACCCAGGCGTTGCAACAGGCGGCCGCTGACCGTATCGAAAATATAGACGTAATCCAGCCCAACGCCTCCTTGCAGTGGATTCACATCCCATCCCCCCAAAGCGGCCAGCCTGCCATCCGGCGACATTGCCACGGCGTATACTTTTCCTTCATTACCCGGGCCGATTGGATGGCGGAATACGCGTACTAGTTCTGGTTTTTCACCCTCATTCTCCGGCAGCGACCAAAGGCGTGCCGTCTTGTCGCCTCGGCCCGCGGTCACCAACAATCTGCAAGCTCGATCAACGCCGATCCTCTTGATCCAACCGGTATGCATTTCTGAGTTTATCCGTAGAAAAGGCGTCCTCGGCAGCTCGCCCTTCGCTTCAGATGCAACGGCGGCGGAAGAATCGAACTTTGCGTGAGGGATCACGCTGCAAGCGATGCAAAACGCACAAAATAGAGATCTGAGAATCAATTTCATGATCATTGGCTCGTAAAAAATAGTTTTCCTCTTTTTACTTCAGACGGAATGATCACCTCAGCCTCAAGGGCGCAAAGTTGATACTTCGTGTAAAATTAGACAGTTTTCTACTTAATGGCGAGAACGGTGATCAAATAAATTAGTACCAATGAAACTTCCGCCTGGGCATTTGTACATCTCCGGACCCGTCCCTACTCCCTCTTGGTTCCTCAGCGCCTTTTGATCACACGACAGTCCCGTACAAATCGCGTTTGCCGGTCTCCCCCGGATCGTGGCAAGGTTGCGGAAACGGGGAGTATGACGCGATGGCCGAAACGGTAAAACCGGATCCTTACTGGTGGGAAGCCGCACCACGCCCAAAAGCCGAACAGCCTGAACTGCCTGCGAGAGCGGACGTGGTCGTTGTCGGCGGTGGTTTTACTGGGCTTAGCGCCGCGCTAACGCTTGCCCGCGCCGGGCGCGACGTCGTGGTACTTGAAAAAGACCGGCCCGGCGAAGGCGCCTCCAGCCGCAATGGCGGCATCGCAAGCGGCAATCTCAAGCTTGGCTTCGGCGGCATGATCAAAGCCTACGGGCTGGAGCGCGCGAAGCAGATCCACGCTGAAGGTCAGGCGGCCCGCCTCGACCTCGCCCGTTTCATCGAGGCGGAAAACATCGATTGCGACTGGAAACTCGTCGGCCGCTTCACGGGGGCGATGCGCCAGAAACATTACGACGCGCAAGGCCATGAGGCGGATCTTATGAACAAGCATCTCGACATGGGTGTGGAGATGGTCCCGAAATCCGAGCAGCACCGGGAGATTGGCAGCGATCTCTACCATGGCGGTCAGGTGCGGCACGATATTGGTGGCCTGCATCCCGGCCGCTTCCATCAAGGCATTCTCGACCGCGCCCAGGAAGCCGGCGTTGCCGTGCATAGCGGGACGGCGATGTCGAATATTCAACGGGGCGGCGACGAACATGCCGTGGCCACGGATCGCGGCACGATCCGCGCCCGCAACGTGATCGTTGCGACAAACGGCTATTCGGGCGCGGCGCACCCCTGGCTGCGCAAACGCATCGTGCCAATTCCGAGCCAGATTATCGCCACGGACTCGATTCCGAAGGAAACCATGGACCGGCTCATGCCGAAGCGGCGCATGCTTGGTGAAACCCGTAATCTCTATCATTATTTCCGGCCCTCGCCTGATGGCAACGGTATCGTCTTCGGTGGCCGGGCGGGTGCCTTGACCGACGATCCGATGAAGAAGCTTTCCCATCTCAGCCGTAATCTGATCGAGATATTCCCGGAACTCGACGGCATTGGCTTTACCCACAGCTGGTGGGGCTATACCGGCTTCACTTTCGATTTCCTGCCCAAGCTCGTTGTCCGGGACGGCGTGCATTATGCCGCCGGGTTCTGTGGTTCGGGTGTCATCTGGGCGCGCTGGCTCGGGACCAAGGCAGCACAGGACATCATCGGCAACGCGCCGGCGGAAACCGCCTTCCGCGCCGACGATTTTTCAACGCGGCCACTCTATTACGGACGGACCTGGTTCCTGCCCTTCATGGTTGGCTGGTATGAATTCAAGGATCGGGTTGGCTGGTAGGGAAACGATGCCCCAGAAGAACGAACCTCCCGCCGGCAACATTCTGACCGACCTTGTCGTCCCTCCGGGCGCCCCCTGGTCCGGCACCGTCAAGCAGGGCCAAATATTGCGGATTGTCGATCTGGAAGGCCTGCAGGCCGTCGACTTCCTTTGCTATAACGCGCATGATCCAGCCGAGCGCTATTGCGCCGCGGATACCATGAAAATCTCCGGTTCGATTTTCCTCGAAAAGAACACGATCCTCTATTCCAATCTCGCCAATTCGCTGTTCACAATTGCCGAGGACAGTTGCGGATACCACGACACGATCGGCGGCTGCTGCAGCCTGGAGAGCAACCGCGTGCGCTACGGCGCCGACGCCACGCCGAATTGCCGCGATAACTTCCTGCGCGGACTCGAACCGCACGGCCTTAGCCGCAAAGATGTCGTCGCCAATATTAATTTCTTCATGTATGTGCCGGTCGAGGCCGATGGCACGATGGGCATCGTCGATGGCCGCTCGAAGCCGGGCGATTTCGTCGATCTGCGCGCCGAGATGGATGTCCTGGCCGTACTGTCGAACTGTCCGCAAATGAACAATCCCGCAAACGGGTATAATCCGACACCGATCCGCGTCATCATTTCGGAACCCGCATAACGCGGTGTCCCGCCGATAAAGGAGCCGGCGATGCAAGCACCAGCCGACCTGTTCGATCCCAGACACTTCGAAGGTGTCCGACGTCCGCTTGATGAAGCGCAAACGATGCCGCCCTGGGTCTATACCTCGGACGAATTCTTCCACCGCGAGGTCAACAGCATCTTCATGAAGGTGTGGAACTTCATGGGCCATGTCGACCAGGTCCCTAACCCCGGCGACTTTGTCGCGCTGGAGTTCGTCGGCGTCCCCTTCATTATTTGCCGCGACGAAACGGGCGCCCTGCGCGCCTTTGCCAATAGTTGCCGACACCGCGGCTCGAAAGTGGCGATCGGAAAAGGTAATACCAAGGAATTCATGTGCCCTTATCACGGCTGGTGCTATGCCTTGGACGGCGCCCTTACCGCCACTGTCGACATGCAAGATACAAAGGATTTCCACCATGAAGATTATGGCCTGATCCCCATCAATATTGATAGCTGGGGCGGCTTCATCTTCATCAATTTCGATTCGAATTGCGAAAGCCTGAAATCCTATCTTGGCGATTTGCCGGACAATCTGGCGTCGCATCGGCTTGAAAATATGGCCAACACGCGGGTCGTGGAATACGAGCTTAATCACAATTGGAAGCTCTTCGTCGAAAACGCCAAGGAGAGCTATCACATCGCTGTCGTGCACCGGGAAACGATCAACCAGGTCGCGTCCGTAAAATCGGCCGATTACGCGGTTTCCGAGACCGCCGGACAGTATTGCACGACGTTCTGTACCCATGAGGGCAGCATGGCGCTCCTCAAAGCCGACAAAGGCTTTCCGAAAATTGAAACGCTCGAAGGGCGCTACCAGAACGGCACCTATGCACCGATGATCTACCCGATGACCTATCTGGCCGCCACCATCGACACCGCCTGGTTTTTGCAGCTGTTTCCCCTGGGGCCAAATCGCACGAAGCTGATACATGGCGCCTGTTTTCCGAAAAGCCGGTTGGACCAACCCGATTTCGAAACGCTTTCCGCCAATTATTATAAACGATGGGATCAAACGATCATGGAAGATATTGTCGCCGGCGACCACCAGCAGGTTGGCATTGCGTCACCTTTCGCACAGCAGGGACGTTTCTGTTTCCGCGAGCCCTTGGTCCATCAGATCGACAACTGGATCCTCGACCGGGTGCTCGACTGATGGCGATGAAAAAGCAAAAGCGCGTCCGCATGCCGAAGGACTGGGCAGAACCGCCCAAGAGGCTCCGCCTGCATATCGAAAATGTCGCCTCGATGGATCTCGTCTATCGGATCGTGCCCGAACGCTATGCCGTCGCCGCCGAACGGCACAAGAAGCTGGCGCGGCGGATCGATGCAACCGTTGCCGCCGACCCGAAGAACTTCGACAAGGCGATTGCCGATGCCGACATTCTGGTCGGCTGGCGATTCGACCGCGAAAAACTTGCCGAACGGGCCCCGAATTTGAAATGGATCCATATGACGGGTGCGGGCATCGAACATGTGCTGCCGCTCGATTGGCTGCCGCCGGGTGCCGTACTCACCAACAACCGTGGCGTTCACGCACCGAAAGCGCGGCAGTTCGCCATGACGGCGCTGCTGATGCTGAACGAACGCATTCCCGAGCTCATTACCGAACAACGCAAGGCGAAATGGACCCGCCTCTATTCGACCGCCATCGAAGGCAAGACCGCTCTGATCATTGGTGTCGGCATGATGGGCGACGCGGCCGCCCGCGCCGCGAAGGGATTAGGCCTCAAGGTGATCGGGACCCGGCGCAGCGGCGCGCCGAACCGCTATGTCGACGAGATGTACACGCCTGACCGGCTCGACGCGCTTCTGCCGCGCGCCGATTTCGTCCTGGTCAATGCACCGCTCACCGCGGAAACCGAGGGCATGCTCGGACGCCGGGAATTGGATCTGATGAAGCCAACCTCCGGCCTGATCAATATGGGCCGTGCCAGGGTCGTCGATTACAAGGCGCTATCCACCAAGCTGCGCAAGGGCGAACTGTCCGGTGCGGTCCTCGACGTGTTCGATCCGGAGCCTCTGCCAAAATCTTCTCCCTTGTGGAAGGTGCCCAATCTGATCATGACGCCGCATGTGTCGTCGGACGACAACGACAACTACGCGCCGCTCACGATCGACCTCGTCTTCGAAAACATCGCGCGCTGGTATGCCGGCAAAACGTTGAAGAACATCGTCGATACGAAGTTGGAATATTAGAGCGGAAGGTAAACTACGTGGCCCTGCATTTCGAACGTGATGAATTTGCCCAGCGCATTGCGAAAGCGCGGCGTGACATGGAAGCGCAAGATCTTGCAGCGATTCTAGTCTTTGCGCAGGAAAGTCACTATTACCTCACCGGCTATGATACCAGCGGCTACGTCTTCTTTCAGTGCCTGGTGTTAACGGCAGACGATCAGCCACTCACACTGCTCACGCGGCGGCCCGATCTCGAACAGGCTTACCGCACATCTGTGATTGAAGATGTGCGAGTCTGGTATGACCGTGAAGGTGCAAACCCTGCCGACGATCTAAAGGAAATCCTGCAAGAAAAAAACCTTGTCGGTGCGCGGATCGGCATCGAGCTGGATAGTTATGGTCTTCGCGCACATCACTATATCCAGCTAAAGGACTGCTTTGACGGTTTTTGTAATTTGTCCGACGCTTCCGCTCTTGTCCGCACCCTTCGTCTGACCAAGTCGACGGCGGAAATCGCCTATGTTCGACGGGCGGCAGAACTCGCGGACGACTCGTTGGAAGCAATGATCGATGCCGCAGGACCGAATGCCTTCGAAGGGGATATTGCCGCCGCGGGGCATGCGGCTATTCTGTCCGGTGGCGGCGATCCGGCGCCGTCCGGTCCCGTATTAGGTTCGGGTGAACGTGCACTTCTCATCCGTTCAGCAACAGGGTACCGAAATCTAGACTCGCAAGACCAACTGACATTGGAATTTGCGGGCAGCTATCGCCATTACTGCGCTTGCCTGATGCGAACCCTCGCCATCGGCACGGGCAGCGCCAAGCACGAAGAAATGTTCAAGGTAACGCGCGACGCGCTTGCGGCGATGACGGATGCGGCACGGCCCAGCCGCCCGCTGGGCGAGATCGACGATGCGCACCGCCGTGTATATGACGAGAGCGGTTATGGCGACTTCCGCATGGCTGCCTG
>JAJFJB010000510.1 GCA_021774435.1 Alphaproteobacteria bacterium | reverse complement strand
GCCGCCTCAATGCACAGTTCAACGACACGTTTGTGTTCCTTGTGGCTGAGAGTTGGGCTTTCGCCGGTCGTACCCGTCGGCACGAGTCCATGCGTTCCTTCATCGATCTGCCACTCCACGAAGGATTGAAAACCGTCTTCGTCGACCGATCCGTTTTCGAAGGGCGTAATCAACGCCACGAGTGATCCTTTAAACATATCGTTTCTCCCTGTCGCTCCCACGACGTCGACAAAAAATTAACCTTCTTCTTTTATACCAGCAATAGGCACACAATTGTTTGATTTGCACCTTATTGGCCGCAATCTGGAAATCGCATAGAATTCTAACCAGGACATGCAGTATTTTTATACGAAATACAAGATCTTGGTCACGCGCGTGCCGTACCTCCTGGCAATCGCCGTTGCGCTAATATCATATGACCCTTCCGCTGGTTTTAGCAAAACCCTCACGAAAAAAGACGCAGCGAACTATCGCGCCGCCTTTAAATCGGCCAAGTCCGGTAATTGGCGTCAAGCGGAACGCCTTGCCGCCCGTGCGGAAAATCCTTTACCGGGAAAAGCTCTTACCTGGCTGAAGTACAAATCGCCCGGGTCCAACGTTAAATTCGCGACAATCGATTCTTTTCTTGCAGCCAATCCGGATTGGCCTCATCAGTTTGAGCTGCGACGCCGGGCGGAAGAGACCATGCAAAATGTCTTGTCCGACAACGCGGCCATTGTTTGGTTCCAAAAGAACCCACCCCTTACCGCACCCGGCGCAATACGATACGCGCAGGCCTTACTTGCCGAGGGCCGGACAGTTGAAGGCACGAAAATCGTTCGTGAAACCTGGCGAGAAACCCGGATGAGCCGCGGACAAGAGCGTGATTTTCGCCGCCGCTTCCGCAAATTGCTGCGCAATGAAGACCATATTGAGCGGCTTGACCATCTCATCTGGGATCAGCGCGTAACGGCTGCGCGGCGTCAGATGCGCCGCGTAACCCGCGATCAACAGCATCTGGCTCAGGCGCGCATTCAGCTCATGCTCCGTACCGGCGGGGTCGATGGCGCAATCGCGCGCGTGCCGGAAGTACTGCGCCAGGATCCGGGACTCGTATACGAACGTTTGCGTTGGCGTCGGCGCAAAGGTTTTTCCGATAGCGCTATCGAATTACTGAGTTCACCTCAGCCGCAAATGGAACGGCCCGGAAAATGGTGGCTCGAGCGCGCCATCCTGTCTCGCCGCGCCTTGCGCGCCGGCGACATTACGCTCGCTTATCGTCTCGCGCGGGAGCATGGCCAATCCGGCGGCGCGCCATTCGCCGAAGCGGAATGGCTTGCCGGCTGGATCGCGCTTCGGTTCCTGGGGGACCATGACATTGCCCGCGAACACTTTAAACGGCTCTTCAATAAAGTTCGCTATCCAATAAGCCGGGCACGTGGCGCTTATTGGACGGGCCGCGCCATCGAAGAAAATTTCACAGACAACCCGGACCGTACCGCAAAGGCGGCGATCTGGTACAAGTCCGCCACTAAATTTCCGACGACTTTTTATGGCCAGTTGGCCATCGATAGGTTACGCCAATACATCGCGCCCCCGCCGCCAAAGGAACCAAAACCAACGGCAGCTGAAATCCGGGCCTTCGAAAAACGCGAACTTGTCCAACTAACCCGCCTTCTGTTCGAGCTTGGCCAAAACAGGTTACTGAAAACATTCATTACACAACTCTCGAAGCAAGCCGAAAAGCCGGCAGATTGGGCTTTGACGGCGAAGCTCGCCACCGAAATTGGCCGGCAGGATTGGGCGATTACGGTCGCAAAACAAGCGAGCCGCCACGGCATCGAGTTAACGGTTACCGGGTACCCCACTTTGACGGTACCGCGAAAAACCAAAGTCGAACCGGCCCTGATTCACGCCGTAATCCGTCAAGAAAGTGCCTTCGACCCCAAGGCAATCAGTAGTGCCGGTGCGCGAGGCTTGATGCAACTAATGCCGGCGACGGCGCAGCTGGTTGCGCGGCAGTTGAACGTCAGGCACTCGAAACAGAAACTAATTGCCGACCCCAATCATAACCTTCGCCTTGGCAGCGCCTATTTGCATCGGCTCCGTAATAATTACGACGGTTCACTTATCCTGACGCTCGCCGCCTACAATGCAGGTCCCGGCAATGTGCAGCGCTGGGTGCGCGCGAATGGTGACCCACGTGATCTATCGACCTTGGACGCAATCGACTGGATCGAAGCGATCCCGATTTCCGAAACCCGGAACTATGTGCAAAGAGTGCTGGAAAATCTCACGATCTATGGGTATCGCTTTGACAAGAGTTTTATGCCCGAGATGATTATCGATGCGATGATCGGAACGGAAATGGTCGATTACCCCTAAAGGTGAGCATGGGAGTTGCACAATGGCGGCACAGAGCAAACTCGACAATATCGGCGCCTGCGTGTTCGATGCCTATGGCACACTCTTTGACGTTCATTCCGCAGCCGCAAAATGCCGCGACGATCTCGGCGATAAGGCGGACGCGCTTTCGGCGCTATGGCGGCAAAAGCAATTAGAATACACGTGGCTGCGCTCCTTAATGCCCGCCCATGCCGACTTCTGGCAGGTCACAGGCGACGCGCTCGATTATGCCATGGCGGCGACCGGCCTCGAAGGTTCGGCGTTACGCGAAAAGCTCATGGCGCTTTATCTCGCGCTGGATGCTTACGCGGAAGTCCCGGATGTCCTGGCAACGCTAAGAGCCGCCGGGATGAAAACCGCAATTTTGTCCAACGGCTCTCCTATGATGCTTGACGCTGCCGTCGTTTCCGCCGGCATCAAAGATCTGTTCGACGCCGTCTTGTCGATTGAAGACGTCGGAATCTTCAAGGTCTCGCCCAAAACCTATCAGCTGGCCGTCGATAGGTTTGCGCTCGCACCGGGCCAGATCTGTTTCATGTCGTCCAACGCCTGGGATGCCGCCGGCGCCGCAAATTTTGGCTTCCAGGTGGCATGGGTCAACCGTTTCGGGCAACCCCGCGAACGGTTACCTGGCGAACCAAAGGCCGAAATCACGTCGCTTGAACCGCTGCCAGGATTGGTCGGCGCGTAGACAATAATCAAACGTAAAACACGCCAAACGCACTAACGTGATGCTTTACCGCGAACACCGTTACACAGCTCAGGACGGTCTCTCGCTTTACTATCGAGATTATGGTGATGTTGACGGCCCGGAGCTTCCGGTTCTCTGCCTACCCGGCCTAACCCGAAATTCAAAAGACTTTTATCGCCTCGCTGCCCATCTCTGTGAAACCAGACGTGTCATTTGTCCTGATTACCGGGGCCGCGGCAATTCGGAATATGACGCCAATGCCGCCAACTACATGCCAGCGACCTACCTTAATGACATCCGGCATCTGCTCGCGATAACGGGCGTTGGCCGCGCAATCGTGATCGGTACATCTCTTGGTGGCCTCCTCGCCATGGCAGTCGGAGCCGCGATGCCAACCGTTTTAGCAGGCGTGGTATTAAACGACGTCGGACCAGAAATTGGCCAAACGGGTTTCGGGAAAATCCTAGGCTATATTGGCGTGGACCGGCCACATTCGAACTGGCCCGACGCGATCCAAGACCTAAAACATATGCTTCCAAACCTGATGTTTGAATCGGAGCCCGAATGGTTGGAAGCCGCGCAAGCCACGTGGCGCGAGGACCGTGACGGACGGTTGTATTTCGATTGGGATATTAGACTGGTTGAAACGCTCCGCAAAGGGCCGCCTATTCCTGATCTGTGGCCGCTTTTTCATAGTCTCGACAAGATTCCGACCTTGGCGCTGCGTGGCGCCTTATCGGAGGTCTTATTGCCGGAAACCATCGAAAAAATGGCCAAATCCCGCACCGGGCTAACGCAATTCACCGTGCAAAGCGCAGGGCATGTCCCAACCTTGAACGAACCCGCCGTACGAAAAACAATTGATGCTTTTATCGCATCGGTTCAAAAACCATAGGAGCGACGGTTATGCCACTAGGCGCCTTTCTGCCGACACGCACTTTCGCGAACGATCCACAAGCGATACGGGACTGGGCGGTCGCGGTTGAGGAACTGGGCTATGATTATATCGACGTGCCCGACCACGTCCTTGGGGTCGATCGCGGCAGCCGGCCTGAATTCAAGGGCCCTTACGATATCTCTGATGCCTTCCATGAAACCTTCGTTACGCTCGGTTTTCTCGCGGCGATCACCACGCGCGTGAGATTGCGCAGTGCCGTATTAATTTTGCCACAACGACAGACGGCACTTGTTGCAAAGCAGGCAGCCGAAGTTGACGTCCTGTCCGGCGGCCGCTTCGACCTAGGCGTCGGCGTCGGTTGGAATACCGTTGAATATGAAGCGTTGCGCGAGGACTGGTCGACTCGGGGACGGCGTCAGACTGAACAAATCGAGGCCATGAACCGCCTTTGGTGCGAAGACGTCGTTGCTTTCGAAGGTGAATGGCATGAATTGAATGGGGTCGGTTTGAGCCCGCGCCCCGTGCAACAGCCGATCCCGATCTGGTTTGGCGGCTCGGCCGATGCGACGTTGCGGCGGGCCGCTCGTTTTGGGGCTGGTTGGATTCCGCTGGGGAAACCGGACGACGATGCCGTGGCTCGTTTAGGATCGCTTCGAGGATATCTCGAAGATGCCGGGCGAACCGTCGCCGATTTCGGCATCGAATGCTGGATTCGAACAACCAAACGCGCCCCCGAAAGTTGGACCCGCGCTGCGAACGCCTGGCGCAGTATTGGAGCGACGGATGTCACGCTTTATACGTCGGGAACGGACATTAAAACCGTCGCCGAACAAATCGACGCCTTGCGCGCCTTCAAAGACCGTGCGGAGCCATAAAACCCCTTCTAGAGACTTACCGCGCTATCATCATCGTCCGTGACGACAAGACTTGGGCGCCCGGAAAACAAATCGGGCCGCTGCCGGTCCTGCTCCACGTTGCGGCACATACCATGTACAAAGGCACCGGCCTCCACAGCGAGGCTTTCATGGACGATATCGCCAGTGACCTTGGCTGATTTACCGAGTTGCACGATACGTCCTGTAATCTGACCGTTCACTGTCCCTTCAACGCGGATAGTGTCTCCAGAAACGGACCCGTTGACCACCGCCTCAAGGCCAATCGTCAATAATTCAGACCGAACATCGCCATCCACGACTCCTTCGACTTGGATATCGCCTTCAGTTTCGAGATTTCCGGTTATATGTAGATTTTTGCTCAGAATCGACGGCGCCGCCGGTTCTTCCTGGTCCTTGTCAGCATTGCCACGTTTACTCTTTGAAAACATGTTTTCCTGCCTGAATGAAACGCATCGGATCAAGTGCGATGTTGCCGTATATAATTTCGTAATGCAAATGCGGGCCGGTACTACGCCCACTGCTACCCAGCAGAGCGATCTTGTCTCGATGCTCGACAGTTTGGCCTTTCTTCACAAGAATTTTCCGCAGATGCCCATAGCGGGTACGGATGCCAAAACCATGATCTATTTCGATCATTCGGCCATATCGGCCATTCCATCCGGCGGATAACACGATGCCGGGCGCCGAAGAATAGATCATCGTTTTGGTACGGCTCGCAAGATCAACGCCGGAATGGATCGCCCATTTTTTTGACATCGGATCGCGGCGTTTTCCGAACTTGCTTGCAACGCGATAGGTATCCACAGGCGATACGAGAGGCACGGCCTGTAACGCAATTTTGAGGGCCTCGAGGCGGCTTAACTGTGTATCAAGCCCCTGCACGGCCCCCGCGAGACTGTCATTGGCAACGCCACCCGCCAGAGCGACAAAGGGGCCTCCCTTGCCGAGCTGTTGAACAGAACTGACCTTCGCGAGCAGGCTATCGACATCGAGCCCGGTCATCCCGAGGATTCGCTCCGAATCCTCGATATCGCCGACTGTGAGCGCATTCAATGTTTCAATTACGTGCGAGCGAGCCTGGTGAATCTCCGTCAGACGATTAAGAAGCCCCGCAACCCTTTCGCTTAGAGTTTCCTTCGCGGGGTTGAACGGGTCGGTATCGCCCGTCTCGTCGCCCAAACGAGTTGCGAGTAGGCGCAAATCCGCCTCCAAAAGATTGGCGCGCTCTTCTTCTGCATACAAAGCACCATGCAATGCCGCCGACTTGACCTCCAATTCGGCACGCTCGCCTGAAATTCGCTCGTAATCAGCTCGCGCCACCTTGAGGTCCGCCCGCAATCCGGCACTATCCCTGAGCAGCGTTGCCTCCCGTGACGACGAGGATGCGAGTGCTTCCTGTAGCGCTCGATGCTGCGCCGTTAGAGTCTCCTTTTCCGCGCTCGTATTACCAATGTCACTTTCCGCCTTTGCCAACGCCGTATGCAGTTCTGCGACCTTGGTTTCCAATTCCGAAATATCGCCATTTGAGGCACTTAGCTTCTTCTCCAACACCTGAACCTGATTATTCAGATTAGCGCGGGCCTGGTATACTTTCTTGCGCTCCGCCACGGCGGTAACCAATTCATGCTGAATCGAATTCAGCGACTCCGCCAAAACGTCATCCAAGTCCGTCATTTCACGCAGTTCTTGGTCGAGCTGGTTCAAGTGTTGACGCATGGCGTCGCGCGACTCGGTAATAGCCGCCAGCCTTTCGCGCGCCGAAGTTTCCGCCGTGCCGTCTAATTTGCCTTCCGGCCCCATGGAATCTGCGCTTGCAAATCGGCTAAGCAGTTCCGCTTGGTTTTGCTTTAGCTTGCCCGTGACTTCCGAAACCTTGCGCTGGTAAATAGCAATCTCTTCCAGTAAGTCGTCATATGCAATTTGCGCGTCTTTCAGACGCGCATCCGCTGTCGCGACCTTGTCGAACTCCAACCAAGAAACAAGCGTTCCACCGGCGCCCCAGAGCATGATGGCAGACACAACTAATAGAGCGAAAATCTGCAAACGGCGCGTCAGCCGAAGGAACCGGACACGCCCATCCGATCGCAGCAATAACTCCCGCTCACGGAATACGCGCGCTAAAGTGCTCGCCGCTTTTGACTGTAAACCCGCTGCTTTTGAATTCTGTTCTGGCACGCCCGTGAAAACCCCAATTCCCCGACATGCGGATTATATCAAATACGCCACAGAATCGGAGTCCGAATTGCCAAATTTATCACGATTATCAGCCCCGGAACCATGTGCTTGGCCAAAACCCCGTATTTCTGGTGCTACCGGACCGGATTCTCCGGACCGCGCCCACGGTAAGCATCGATGAATGCCGCCGCAGCCGGCGCATCAAAGCGATCAAGCGTTAGGATTCGTCGCCAGGCTGTGAAAATCAGCTTTTTGCCGAGACCCGTCTTTCGGACGCTGACAATGCCGCTCCACGGACCATTGAACAAGCCCGTCCAAGCCCGCAGGGTCTCCAGTTCTTGCCCTCCAGGCTGGTCATAAAAAACTACAATCATGCCGTGCTCGAGGGAGTGAACGAGATTGCTTCGGCCCTTCGCCGTTTCATAGAACCCAGGATCAACCCATGTCTGAAAATGCGGCCC
Organism: Alphaproteobacteria bacterium; assembly: GCA_021774435.1. GTDB lineage: Bacteria > Pseudomonadota > Alphaproteobacteria > UBA8366. Next base: position 1,174 of record JAJFJB010000510.1, on the reverse strand, counting down.
GGATGTCGGCGGATTTGTTCCATACGTTATCCGGGAGCCCGGAGGCATATGGGTTCGTCCTTCACTGGGATGCGTTTTCACCAGCGAAAGCGACGGACGCCCCTCTTCGGCCAGCCCTTCAAACGCGGCGGCCTCTTGCTGGCCGCTGAAAATACCGTACCCCGCACCAACCAACGCCAGCACGGCCAATCCATAAACCAGGTATTTTGTTGGAAATTTGCCCTGTTTGGGCGCGGTCTCCGCAGCAGATTGTTTTGATTTTTTCCGTTTCCTAGAAGACTTCGCCATCAATGCACCCTGTCCAATGTTCGTTCCATTTTGTAATCCGGAGGATCACGAAATATCCCTAATCCAATACAACCGGCTGTCGCAACACAGGACCGCTAACGCTTGTTCAACATCCCGTGTTTCAGGACAGCGTTTCGACTTTTAAGAGAATTAGTCTTTTGCGAAAAAATAAGCGCTAATGAAGAGTCGCGTCTGTGGGTACGGGCAACAATGTCTCGCGTTCTCTACGCTCTTCGAAGATGCCGTTGATAAGTGAAAGAACCGCTTTTTCTGCATTTTCAATGCCATGTTTCTCGCAATGAAGAATACAGACTGCCAGCAACGACCCGTAGCAAATCGTATCCAAATCATTCATCGATTTAGCTTCGCCGATGAGCTTTTTGGCCGCCTCACCAAAAGTTTCAACAACATAGTCAAGAAACTCAAGAGTGCTGTCGTCTCGCTCAAGCATCGAAAATCACTCCGGCCCCGGATGGGCAATCGAGAATAGCTAGAGATAGCGATTTCTTGCTGGGTTTCGGCGAAATTCTTCAGCCGCTTCGGCGATAATATCACCAAATCGCCCTATGGTGAAGCCTGTCAAAATATCACCTTACGATAGTGCTGATTTCGCCTCATGCAGATGTAGCCACCGAAGAGGCCCGCCTTGTTCGGCGCGTCCAAAAAGCACAGTCGAAACACGCGCATTCGTCGGAGGGTCGGAATTGATCGCACCTGCCTGTATTTCGGTATAAGTCGCCAATATGAGGTGCTCTTTGTCGAATACCCTTCGAACCCGCAGATCTCGAATTGCAATCTTGAACGCGAAGTTCGAGCCATGCCCCCTGCGAATACCCTCCACCAAATCATCACGCGACAGAATTCGGCCCGCTGGCTGTACATTGAG
>JAJFJB010000509.1 GCA_021774435.1 Alphaproteobacteria bacterium | reverse complement strand
TAAAGCGTCTGCGCGGCCGGAAGCGTCGCCTCGATAGCGAAGATGCAGTCGGCATGGCGGGCCGAAAGCTCGCGGCCGGCCTCCGACTGTCCGGCGGAAAACACCACCGGATGTCCCTGTGGCGGGCGCGGCGCATTAAGCGGCCCTGCGACCTGAAAGTGTTTGCCCTCGTGGCCAAGCAGCTGGACCTTGGAGGGATCGAGAAAGCCCCCTGTCGCCTTATCCTGCGGAAAGGCGTCGTCGGCCCAGGAATCCCAGAGGCCCTTCACGACGTCGGCGAACTCGTTGGCACGCTCGTAGCGCGTGTCGCGCGCGACGTGCTCGCTGTGGCTGAAGTTCAGCGCATCGAGTGAATTGGACGTCGTCACGAGGTTCCACCCGGCGCGGCCGCTGCTGATGTGATCAAGCGAGGCGAAGCGCCGTGCGACGTGGAAGGGCTCGTCATAAGTCGTGGTGGTGGTGGCGACGAGCCCGATGTGCCGCGTCACCATCGCCAGCGCCGACAGCAGCGTGACGGGCTCAAACACTCCCGGCCGGTCCGAGGGCGAGGTGGCCGCGAAGAGGTCCGACTTGTCCATATTTCGGACGCCGTTGCCGTCGGCGAGAAAGAGCAGGTCCATTTTGCCGGCCTCGGCGATCTGCGCGAGTCTCATCGCATTGGCAATGTTCGCGGCTGGCTTGTCCCACGCATCAGGATGCCGCCACTCCCCTACGTGACTGCCCTGGGCATTAGCGTTGGCGGCAAGTATCATTGGCATGGTCGGTGCATCCGGTGGCAGCGTGGGTCCGGCTATAGAGAATGCAGCCACCGTCCGAATCTGTCCAGCATGATGAAGACCCGACACGAAGCCTCAACGAGGTCGGTCTACTTGACAAACCGATCCCGTTACGGAACCGTTTGGCGCTGCATCGTCGACGGCAAACGCGTGGCTGCGTCCGCTATGCATCCTATTCCGCTGAAAACGCGTTTTTCAACGGAATAGACCTAAAACGTTCATCGATAATCGCTAAGCGACCGCGGTTTCCATTGAGTTGGATCTTGGTGAAATGAATTAGCACAAGTCTGCTCCGTTATATGCGCGCCAGAGTAGCGTGCGTGAATCGTTGTGGCGCCTGGGCTGAACATCTTGCAAGCGAGAACAGTGATCTGAGTAAACGCGCATGAGGTAACGCTATCGCTGAACGTTGTATCTGGCACTCTTTTCAATTGTTGACGGGTCCACGTTCTATGGATGATCGATAGCTTCAGCCCCAGGGCACAGAGGTGCCCAATTGTTTGCCTCCCCTGTTGTTTCTCGGTCGGTTTTCCATAAGAAACCGTTTGCCGCAGGCGAGAAAAAGCAGAAATTTCGTCTAAAACCTATGGGAGGCCGAGAATCGTCAGCGCGGCCGGATTAAACAACGTTGGTTTGCGACCGAGGACAATTTGGGAAGGGATCAAGTCACGAGCGAAGATGTCCACCAGTTTCTCGAAGTCGAACAGCAGCGCTGGGTTCTGTATCAGCTGCAAGGTTCCTTTCACCTCGGCAATCTCGTTGCGATACTTAGGGCAGACGAGGTGCTTGAGGTTGTCGCGCATCGCGCTTCGCATACCCTCCTCGTTTGCATACCCTCTGGAGGACGAGTTATCAGCATAGGCAAATTCTACTCGAATTCCATTTCCTCTGACCTCAGCGAACTGCTTCAAGTCGTCGGTAGGCTGGGGGCCGTTTCCAAAATTAACGTAGACCAAGCCAGCAATAGAAGAGAATGCCGCCGCAATTTGTTCATTTGAGTAAGGCAGGGATCGCATCCCGTTCCAAGCGCTCCGAAATAGCCTGCTGAGGAGCTCAGAAGAAAGGTCGCTTGGAGTGTCTTCGAGAAGCCATGTCACTAGTTTTTCACGGTTTTGGGGCTTTTTATCCAATACTTGCTTGACGCCGAACGCAACGGCGCGCTCAAGTGTGGGCCGATCAGGCGCTTTAACGTAAATACGCTCGGTGTGGCCGCCGATATCATCGAAATGCTCGCTTGAATAAGTCTGCCATGCCGAGATTCGCGAGCTGCTCCACGACGACAACGGCATGATTTTGCCCGGATCGACAAATGCCTCAGCGTAGAATCCATCTTCGAAACTTTTTGCATAGGTGAGCGTGGCCTGGCCACCATTCCTATTTATTTCCGCGATCATATCGCGCATGTGCCAATGACCGAAGGTTTTTGATTCGACATCAAAATACTGATCAAGGAGAAGCTCGAGCCCGCTTTTGTCTTTTGGATAGATGTGCTCCAAAGACGGATATGACGGATAGCCGGTGTACGGGAAGACGATCCGGTCCATCGGAAAATCGATATCCCAATTGTAATCCGAGAACACAAAGACTCCCTGTTGAGCCTGTAGGCGCCAGAGATTTGTGACGTCCACTTCGATAGTCTCGATCGAAGTTGCCGCCCGCTCCTCTATGGCCTTTAAGGATTTTGCAATACTGAGCAGTTCTTTTGTGTCCAGGCAGTAGATACAGGATGTGCCTTCGGTTGGAGGGGACTTTGTGTCCGCCGCAAAGAAGCCGGCAACAGCCGGATCGGTCGTAAAATCGATGTAGTGTGTGGGTATGCCGAAGTGCTGGGCGATAGCGAAGAAGTGATGGGTGTGCTCGGCTTCTAGAAGATAACTCAGTGTTGTGTTCTCTTTGAGCCAATTGCCGAAGAGCACATAGCGAGTCAACATGCGCTCGACAGCGGCTTCGTCGCCGTCACGGTTTACTCGAAGCATACTTGATACGGGTGGCCAGTCACGCACCTGCCCGCGAAACCAATCGTACTGCCCCTTCGCTTTCAATTTCTGGGCCAGTTCGACAGCATCCTGAACGTTCGCAACGGTCATGGTTTTCGGCATGAGCCTCTCACCAAAGTTAGTGCGTTCATACTATAGATTGCATTCTTGATATGTTGCAACCCTTCTAGGCGCGAGAGTACGGCGAACCTTGCATGACGGGTTCGGAAGCACGCCTGCTCTGTGGCCCTAATAATTGGACGCCTGGGCGAAATCCTTCAGCAAATTCGAAACCCGGTATTGGCTTCGGCCATTCTGATCGCGAGGCGGAAATCGGTTCCGACGTTGGCGTGGATGCGATAGAGCGTCTCACCGGCTTTGATTGAGGCCGAAGTCGACATGAGCAGATCGACGCCCGCTCCCTTATCCATCGGCGCGCCAGCTTGTCGCGCAATACTCGATATCTGGTAGGAATTGATAGCGCTGACGACGCCACTTGCCGGCGCACGCACTTCGTGGATCAATGCGCCCGGTTCGGCCGGATGATCCAGCCGCCCCTGCAGGTCGATTATCTTATTCAGCCGCATCAGCGCGGCACCGCTTTCGAGCAACTCGGTCGCCCGTGCTCTCGCCTCGGTATCGTTTAGTTCTGGATCCCACGCCAGTATCGCGGTCGCGAAGTCGAGCGCTTTTGCACGCAAATCGACGGGCGCGTCCGGTTCGTTGCGTAAAACCTTGAACACGTCGCGTACTTCCAGGGCGGGCCCTATACCGCGGCCAATCGGTTGGGAAGCGTCGGTGATACGCGCGTTTACGGTCATGCCAATACCGGCACCGACTTCTTCGAATAGCCCGGCAAGCCGTTGCCCCTTCGTTTGTGAAACGACTTTGGTTCCGGGACCGACAGGAATGTCGATAATCGCGTGGCTTGAGCCCGCAGCAAGCTTCTTCGACAGGATGGAGGTCACGGCCAATGTCGCTGAATCGATTCCCAGCGGCCGTGTTATCGAATTCATCACATCGTCGACTGGCGAATGGCTCAGCCGGCCATTCCAGGCGATGCATCCACCTGCTTCCTCTACCGTCTGCCGTACCGCCTCCGGCGATAGACCGACATTGGCAACGCATTCCATGGCATCGGCGGTGCCGGCGGCCGACGTAATGGCGCGCGACGACGTTTTTGGTATCCAAAGCCCGTGCGCCGCAACGATCGGAATGATGATCATCGACACACGGCTGCCTGATACGCCGCCCATGGAATGTTTGTCGACGATCATATTGCGTGGCCAGGTAAAGCGATGCGCATAACTGGCTCTGGCCAGTGTCAGCGCCTTGACCTCATCGAGCGATAACCCCTTGGTTGCCGCGACCAGAAAGGCAGCGATTTCGCGTTCGGTATATCTGTATTCGACGATATCGTGGATGACCTGGCGCATCTGGTCGAGTGAGAGTTCCTCTCCGGCGATCTTCCCGCGCAACGCCGGTAGGCTCGCCGGCGGCGGCGGGCGCTCCAGCATCACCTCCGCCCCTTCCGGCAGCCCCAATTGTTCCAACGTGTGATAGGACAGGCCAATTTCGGTGCGCTCGATGATACGGTCGTCATCAATCAAATTGACGCGTGCCTGAATGCTGACGGTGCTGGAAAAAATATCGACCTTGCTCGGGCCCAGATAGTCCGATGCCGAATAGGCTGTACATTCGCGGTGTAGAAAACAGATATTGTCGCGCCACGTGTCGATCGGTATTCGTTTGATTTTAAGGCGGCCCGGCACCGAACGGATAATCGCATCCACAAAACGCTTGATGCCTTCATCGGGCGTGCCGTCGTTTTCGACGGTGAGAACTTCGACGTTTGTTGCAATGGCATTTGTCTTGCGGCTCAGGCGGGCGGCGATGTCAGATTCACTTTCCCGGCCCCGGGCGGCCAACCTTTTCGCCAAAATAGCAATTGGCGCCTTCACTTCGATGACGCGCAAATCGGCGTGCCGGCGCGACATTTCATCTATTACAGTTCGTGACACGTTGACCAAAACATGTCGCCCCGCGTCGAGGTCGTTCCTGATTGAATTTGGAATACCGTAATGCAGGCCGTGGGCTTGCCAGGCGATAAAGAGGTGTCCGTCATTCAGGCGTGCTTCGAATTCTGTTTCACTGACCGGTTCGTGCGCTTCGCCACCGGCTTCTGCCGGGCGTGTGATGACGCGCCGACAAAATACGAAGTTAGGATTTCCGCCGAGTTGCGCGCGCGCGCCGTCCAACAGCGTATCCTTGCCAGAACCGCTGGGACCGACCACCAGGAACAGAACACCTTTCATCCGAGTTCGCCCTTAACCGAAATTAGTCGGCAACTTCGTCGAGGCCGATATCCACGGCCGGTGCGGATTGCGTGATCTTACCAGTCGAAATGAGGTCGACGCCGCTTTCCGCCTTAGCCCGGATTGTTTCCAATGTAATGCCGCCAGATGCTTCCAGAAGAATGCGGCCGGAGACGATCGCAGCCGCCTCCCGCATGGTGTCCGGCTCCATATTGTCGAGCAGGAGCGAGTCGGCGCCCGCTTCGACGGCTTCCCGAACCTGATCCAGGGTATCGCACTCGACTTGGACTTTTGTCAGTGTCGGGACCTGAGATTTGGCCCGCGCGATTGCCGCTGTAAGCCCACCGGCAACCGCGATGTGGTTGTCCTTGATCAAGACACCGCTGTCCAGGGCGAGGCGGTGATTGCGCCCGCCGCCGCATCGGACGGCGTGTTTTTCCAATGCCCGCAAGCCCGGCGTCGTTTTTCGCGTGTCGACAAGCTGAGCGCCGGTACCTTCGATTTCCTTGATATATTGTGCCGTTAGCGTCGCGACACCGGAAAGATGTTGCAGGATATTCAGGGCTGTCCGCTCAGCAGTCAGGATGCCGCGCGCCTTGCCAGTCACTCTGATCAGCACCGCACCCGCTTTGACATGATCGCCATCCTGGACCCGAACATCAGTTTTGCAATCCGGTTCGCAGCGCCTAAAAACCGCAACGGCGACATCGACACCGGAGATGACGATATCTTCCCGTGCATTTACATCGAAAGCGGCGGTTGCATCGGCGTCGATCATGATCGTGGAGGTCAAATCGACGAAGCCAATATCTTCGCGAAGAAAGGGAACAATGAGTTCATCAATGAGCCGAGGATCAATCACGGTCTGCTCCTTGTTTTCGTGGAATGGTGTTTTATTTGTGTGCCGCTCATCGGGCGTCTTCCCGCGCATCCGTATGAAGCGTTACCGCACCGCGTTCGATCAAAAAGGATTTATCGAGAAGGTCGACGACGTGAATGTCGTTTGATTCCGCGATAAACACGGAAACGCCTTCGGTTTTTAGGTTTGTGAGAATCTCGCCCATGCGGCGTGCCAATATCGGCGCAATGCCTTCGGTCGGTTCGTCGAGCAGCAAGAGGCGCTCGCCAACCATGAGAGCGCGGCCGAGTGCGACCAGTTTTTGTTGACCGCCCGACAGCGAGGTCGCGGGACGATGCCGGAATTCTTCACATTCCGGAATAATGCGGTAAATCCAGGCCAGACGATCCAGATGATCGACAATGTCGGTCGACCAGACCGGAATCAGGATGTTTTCTTCCGCGGTCAGTTCGGGGACCAGCCGGCGGTCCTCGGGCATGTATCCGATCCCAAGATGGGCGCGCCGGTGACCCGGCAATTTGGTCAGCACCGCATGGTCGAAGGTGATGGTGCCGGCTTTCGCTTTCAGCAATCCCATGATGGATCGCATCAAGGTCGTCTTTCCCGCACCATTGCGGCCGATCAAGCCATTCATCTTACCGCTTTCAAGAGTCAGGCTGACCTGACGCAGGATCGGTATGGTCTCGATATCCACATCCAAATTTTCAATTGTCAGCATGTGGCCTCGCTTCGGCGGCACCGCGGTGATGCTCGCCGCCAATGACGAATTCGCGGACCTTCGGATCGACGAGTGCGTCCTCGGGGGATTCGTCGCAGATAATTTCGCCCTGATAAAACGCGATGACTCGGCTGACATAGCGTTCGACGATTTCCATGTCATGTTCGATGAAAAGGACCGTCACCTGGTCGGCTTTCAGTGCGTTCATGATGATATCCATGATGCTGAATTTCTCTTCGGCGCTGACGCCGCTGGTCGGTTCGTCCAGGAGCAGGACCCTCGGTTTCGACACCATTGCCATGGCAATGTCCAACAGTTTGCGGACGCCTTGCGGCAGTGTGCTGGCCTCGCTGTCCCGATAGTCGGTGATCTGGTAGCGCGCCAGCGTTTCCTCACAGTGGCGCTCTAGGTCGGGCCGCTTGATGGGCTTCAAAGCATTTAACCCACGACTGTCGGCGATGGCGAGTGCCGTCAACAGATTGTCGTACACGGTCATGGAGGTGAAAACCTGGCTGACCTGAAAGGATCGTGAAATGCCTGCCTGCGTGACCAGGCGCGGCGGCTTTCCCGTGATATCGCGGCCTTCGAATTTTATCGTTCCATGGCTCGGCTTCAGATAACCGGTCACCATGTTGACGAATGTGGTTTTGCCGGCACCGTTGGCACCGATGATGCCAATAACCTCGCCGGCGGTTACATCGATATTGATGTCCTTGGCGGCGACAACGGCCCCGAATGTCTTTTGCAGATCGGAAACCTGAAGGATCGGAGACGTGCTCATTTATCAGTCCCCCGTATGCGTGCGGCGATCGACCAAATGCCGCCGGGCAGAAAGAAGATTACCGCCAACAACGTGCCGCCGACGATCATCTGCCAGGCATGGGGGACAAGTTCGAAGGCATAGGTCCGCAGCAGTTCAAATACGAGGGAACCGATGAAGGGCGCAGCCACGCTGCCCGGCCCGGAAAGGATGGTGACGAAGACCAACTCGCCGGAAGCCGTCCAGTTGACCATCGAATCCGGATCCACTTGCCCTAGTGCCATGGCCGTCAAGGCGCCCGCCGCGCCGGCCAGGACGGCCGACATGACATATTTGATGTGAACGGCATGGGCGACCGAATAGCCGAGATATTCGACACGGATCTCATTGTCCCGCACTGCCGTCGTCAATCGCCCCAGGGTGGATTGGAGGTAGCCATGCACCAGAACCGCGGCGAGCCAGCCAAAGACACAGATCAGGACGAACAGCGGATACTTTCCTTCGGGTGCGGCGCCAAGGAAGGTCGAAGCAGATACCGCGAAGCCATCGGTTGATCCCAATGCTTCGGTCTTCACGAGAATGCCGTAGAGCACCATGGAGAAGGCAAGGCTCAGCATGGCGAAGAATATGTCGCGGTAATTACGCAAAATGAAACCGATCAAAACACCGACGATCCCTGTCACGGTCATGGCGCCGCCAAGGCGCAGGAACGCGTCGCTGATGCCGAGATTGGTGTCGAGTAGCGCTACGGCATAAGCGCCCAGTCCGAAATACAACGCATGCCCAAAGGATACCAATCCTGTCCGCCACAGGACGAGCAGCCCGATGATTGCCAAGGCCCGGGCAAAGCCGAACATCATCTGGTTCATCAACCAGTCGGGAATGAAATAGCCGCCAATGGCACAGGCCGTGAGCGCGAATGTCAGGCCGAGTATGGTACGGTCTTGCAGCACGGCTCAGATCTTTCTGGGTTTTGCGGGGGCGAACAGGCCTTCCGGGCGGAAGACCAGGACGACGGCCATAACTGCGAAGACAACGAACAGCTCGACTTCCGGCAATTGATGCACGGCGACGGCGCGCATCAGACCGACGATGATCGATCCGATAAGCGCGCCGGGAATTGAGCCCATGCCGCCGATGACGACGACCGCAAACGATAAGACGATGACGTCGACTCCGAAACCCGGGGTTACAGAGACCGTCGGTGCTATATACGCGCCGCCCAAAGCGCCGAGCATGGCTCCGAGCACGAATGTGACGACGTAGACCCTCGTTACATTGATGCCCATGGATTCGCTCATTTCCCGGTCATAAATGACCGCGATGAGCAATTTTCCCCAATGGGTGCGATTGAGGCCGTACCAGCACAATAGCGCGACCAGTCCTGCCACGCCGATCAATGTCAATCCATACACGTCACGCGTTATGCCGCCGAGTTCGACGCTTTCTAGCAGGGCCATCGGTTGATAGGCGAAGTAGGGATTGACGCCAAAGACGAGCAGGATCAGGTCTTCGAGCACCAAAAACAATCCGAATGTTGCCAGCACGATCAAAACTTCGTCGCGCTCATACATGCGGCGCAGCAAGCCGCGCTCGATCAGCAAGCCGAGGACCAAACCGACGGTGATGGCGGAGAGGATAATGATCACAAACCCGAAGGCGTCCGGCCAACCCATTTCGGAAAACTGCCCGATAAAGAATGCGGCCGTATACGCCCCCCAGGTGTAAAAGCTGGCATGCGTTACGTTCAGGATCTTCATCACGCCGAAGATGACCGTGAGCCCAACGGAAACGATAAACAGATAGGAAGAATATTGCAGACCATCGAGAACGATGGTGATCAGCGTCTCCATAGTCTGGTCCTGTCCTTAGGTTGCGCGACGCGGCGGGCGGCGGTGTTGGGGTTTTGCATTCACAAGAAAATTCCAGGGAGGCAATGTCGGTGCCTCCCTGAAAAGATTTCAGGCTGCTAGCACTTGGCGCCTTTCATGCCGCCCTTGATCCAGTCGACGCTGGTAACGCCTTCCGGTGGCATAACGCACTCGGCCGGGAAGAACTTGACGTTCGTGACGCCGGCCTCGCCGTTTTCGCTGTCGTATTTCGTAATGCCATAGCCGTTTTCCGTGATGGCCTGGTGGCCGCCGCCCAACGCCATCTTCACCGTTGTCGAGAAACTCTCGAACTCCATGCCGGTGAAGGCAGCGATAACCTGGTCTTGCGTCGGGAAACCACCCGCCGCTTTGGCGGCCTTGTCATAGGCGATCTTCGTCGCCAGAACCGCTTGACCGTATTGATAGGACGGGCCTGGCGGATAGGTGCCATAGCGGTTCTTGTAGGTGTTGACAAACCATTCGTTCAAGGCCGTCTTGCGGTCGCGGACGAGAATGCCATATGGCCCACGCGCCCCGAGCACGAGGCCATCGGGCATCTTCTTGCCTAACCGGTAGGAGGCGGTGCCCCCCACTGTGAGCACGACTTTCTTTTTCTTGAACAGGCCGCGCGCCGCACCCTGGAAGATGAAGGCTTCCAGATCGCCACCCCAGAAACTGGAATGGATCAGCTTGGATTTGTCGAGCGATAGGGCCGAAATTTCGGTGCCGTATTGGCCTGCGAAGATCTTCGGGAACTGCAGTTTTGTCGACGCTTTCGCAGACGACTTCAGATGTTTTAGGGACAGATCGAAATCACGCCAGGAATCCTGACCCCAGGCGTAGTTCTGATTGATGCCCGTATAGCTGTCGACGCTGGGCAGATTGGTGGTGACATAATGTGCGGCCGCGACATTGTCGGCGGTGGCGTGGGCCATCGTGCGGAAGATATATTTACGTGATTTCTCTTCAAACACACGCGGTGTGCCGCACGTCGCCAGCACGGTTAATTTTTTAAGTTCTTCGATCACCGGCGCCAAGGCGACACAAGAACCCGAAGAGATGTAGCCGATCACCACATCCATGCCACGCTTTTGGATTAGGTTACGATATTCCGCGACCTGCTTGGTGGACC